>NZ_LKDX01000036.1:0-48048 GCF_001401795.1 Pseudoalteromonas sp. P1-26
CAACTCTGACACACCGAGCAGGTAGCGGCTCAGTCCAACAAGCGATTATGCAACACAAACTGCGTGTCGCATAAATACTAAAATGTTATGTTTAAGGAAACCTATGCGTATATTTTTACCCTTAGCATTATTAATAGTGCTAATCGGATGCGCTGAAAAAGAATGGACTGAGGGTGTTTCTATTGGAGGTTTTAAGAGAGGCCTTTCTACTCAAGTCAATTATGATATTGGCGGTAAAACTAGTTTTAAAGTATTTCTCGAAAGTGAAATTTATCAAAAGCTAGAGTACCCAATAGAGATAACCATTTTTTTGAACAACGAGGTTTGTGATACTTCAGTAGCAAAAGAAGTTAAATCACAAACAATTGCGAAAGTTGAATGTACCGGTGATTTAGGTGCAGGATTACATACTTATGAAGTTAAGGTCACTTCAAGAAATGGTTTGGAATACATTAGTAACGAAGATGATTTACAATACAATAGTATTCAAGGTTCAATAACTTATGCGCTAGAAAGTAGTAATTAAAACATAACAAGAGCCTAAACCAAAGGACACAAAAACAGCAGGCTTGTGCTCCTTCGTCACCAATTTTAGCCTGCTATTTTATGTCGTTTATTAAGGCTTTATACGTATAAGGGAATCAGCAATGGATAACTTTCCAAATTTCTCAGGTAAATGTCTTTCAATATCCATTGTGGATGATGATGCCAGTCACGATCTATATAACCCTAGATTTGAAAATCAAGCAGGCCGTATTTTTATCGTAGGTGAATCACCTGATGGGTGCACTGAATCTAATTGGGTATCTGGTGTCACTAGCTGTGTCGCATGGGATAGAGTTACCGACTATTTCGTATTTGATAGTTTGGATGAATACAAAAAAGCGGTAAAAATATCAGAAGATTTTCACTCTGAATAATGCGTATGACAAGGATTTTTAAGTCGGACTCGTAATAGATTGCTCGATTTAACTTCGTTTCACATTTTAGCAAGCTATGACTCGCCGCTTAAAACGGCGTTGGTAGAAAAACGCGCGATTCACTCTCTAAAAACTAGTTGTGCTACAAGGTAATTTAAATGTATAAATTTACCACTATTTTAATATCGTTGTTGTTTGTGACGTCGTGCGCATCAACTTCCCCACAGCTTAATTCAGGTACTCCTGTTAATATTTATGGTGTTTCTTCGTTATCACCTAAAAATGGTAGTTGGTCTGTCATTACGTCAACAGGGTATCAGCTTGCTCTCGGAACTAAGCTGAATGATGACAGCAGTGGCATTATAAATTTGTCACTCTATCAAATTCCCGAGTTTGCCTCCGGTGAAGAGTTTCTTTCGCATGTAGTCAAACATCGAGCAAACTCACCGGATATTGGCAGGTTTGATCTTGTGGAAAACTCAGAAGAGTTGGTACAACTTAATGGTGCAACGTGCATCAAGCACAAAACTATTTCTCAAGATAACAGTGCTAAAGTCGGTGGCAATAAAACAGGCGTAATGCTGATAGAATATCTTGGATATAATTGCATACACCCATTTAAAAAATCTATTGGTGTGCATACGGAATACTCTCTACGTCACTATAAGGGTAAAGAATATCCTGAATTAGCTCAAAATGCAGAAGAGTTTTTTAGTGATATACAGTTTAAAGCGTTTTAGTAGCATAACGAAGCAATCAAGGGCTGATTAAAAAAACTGGCTTGTGCTCATTCGTCACAAATTATAGCCAACTATTTTTGCCGCTTAAAACGGCGTTTTATTTCAAGGAAGACTAAGTGCAATTTCCAGAGCTAGAAACATCTCGTTTAATTCTTAATAAGTTATCAAAAAGTGACTGACAGGCTTTACTTGATATTTTCACTGATGAAAACGTTGTTAGATATTACGATATCGATGTTTTTAATTCAGAAAAACAATCATTGGAGTTAATTGATTTTTTTAATCAACGCTTTGCTGACAAAGTAGGTGTTCGTTGGGCTATTCGAGTTAAGAGTTCGGGAAAACTAATTGGTACGTGTGGATTTAACTCAATAAACTTGAAGATGAAAAATGCAGGTATTGGCTATGAGTTATCCTCAAAGTATTGGGGACTTGGCTATGCTTGCGAAGCTGTTAACACGATTATCCAATTTGCATTCTCTAATGACCAACCTTTAGGCGAACTCTACCGGATCCAAGGTGACATTATGATTGGAAATGCTGCTTCTGAGTCAGTGTTAAAAAAGCTAGGTTTCAAAGAGGAAGGAATTAGGCGTTCAAGTGGTTTCTGGAAAAACGAATTCCATGATTTAAAGTGTTTTGGTTTAATAAAACCTGAGTTTAAAGAAATATAACAAGTTAATAAAATAAAGGACTTAAAATAGCCCTTTGAATTACAAACTATAACGGTCTGATTTTGGGCAAAGTGAGTTAAACCTAGCGCTTTAACTCACTGAGATGAAAAGTATAAGACTAACAACATGTCTTACACTATTTAGGCAGGCTTTAAACTTTAAGTTCTGTATAGCACTTTGATTACATGCCAACCAAAGCGAGTTTTCACTAGATGTGGCTCTAAGATTTCGCCGCTGAAAGCTACTTTGTCAAACTGTGGCACCATTTGCCCACGTCTAAATTCACCTAAGTCGCCGCCTTTTTTACCTGACGGGCAGGTTGAATGCTTTTTAGCCAAAGTCTGAAACTTAGCACCTTTTTTTAGTTGCTTGATGATGTCTTCAGCTTGTTCTTTGTGCTTAACAAGAATGTGCAGTGCGTGCGCTGTATTTGCCATGGGAAATCTCGTAAATTAAAACGCGCGTATTTTATCACGGCAATCAACACTGAGCCACTGCGGCTATTTATGTTTACTTGTTGCCTGCAAAAACCCTGTCACCAAACAAAATTGTGCAATGTAATACGTTATCATTATTGCGATATCTGCATGCACTATTTCTAAATAAAAACGGTTAAGGCCAAGAATAGAGTCTGATATTACAAACACTGCCCCACCTAACACTAAAAAACCGTTCGATTTATCAGTCATCCAAGTAAGGCTTGCCATTATGCTAAGTACCAACATATAGAAAATCACCGGAATGAGCATGTCATTCAGGTTTGGATAAAATAAACAAAAAACGATGATGGCCAAAAATAGATAAAGAAGTACAACGTCTAGTCGCCAGTTTTTGATTGGCAACATAGTAATGATATAAAAAGCGTGGCTGACAAAAAATGCCGCTAAACCGCCTATAAACAGTTGCCCCGTATCAAGGGCTAGCAACACATCACCTAGTGCTGAAAAACTAAGAGCGAAAAATAAAGTGATATAAGTGCGATTTTGTAACTGACTACGCTCTTTTAACACCACCACAATCAACAGGCCGATTGGTAATGTTTTAAATAGCGCCATAAAAGGCTGAGGTAATGCTGGTTGTAATAGCAATAAAGCAATGTAGACCGAACTAAAGATTAGAAAGAGTGTGTTCATATTCTTATTATTGTTATTTGTTCCCAATAACGAGAATAGCAAGCTTTACTCTAAATGTTTATAAAAAATGCTGCTTTTGTTTTTCGGTCAGTAACTTACACAGTGTCCGTTTGCCAAAAAAACGATAACGATGACGGCCAACCCAATCATAGATACGATCGCGAAAACCTTTTGGCAGTAGCTTGAACACCTTAGCCAAAGAGAATGGAAAACCTAATTGAGTTGCGATAAATAACACAGCGTCACTTTGTTTATATAGCTGGTTTTTATCAATCACTAACATTGAGGAAAGTGGATCGTCAACTTGATACGCCTTTAATAAACGCTCACCTTTATCGCTTTGCATGGGGCATAACTTAAAGGTTATTTGCTTATCAAAGCGAACAATAAACTGAACACAAAAATGGCACAGGTTGCACTGACCATCAAACAAGATGACTGGGCAGAGAGTATGCAAAATCAACCGCTTACTTGCACTACTTGTTTTCCGGTAAAACCACCAGCAAGTTGTTTATTTAAAGCTGCTGAAACAGCCTCTGCGGTAAAATCAACGGCATGAATTTGCGGCAGTTTAATCTCGCCACGGGCTGCATTATCGAGTAATAAGTTACCCATAAAGCTTAGCTTTTGCTGCGCACATAAGCTATTTGCAAGCCACGCTCCGCCTAACGATACAATGCCAATATTTGGTGCGCGCCTAAACATAAGCTCTTGTTCAAATTTAGGTAATTCATTTAAACAAGCAATACGGCCACAAAAGCGCATAAGCTCAACGTTACGAATAGTGGTATCACCACCAATACAATCAAGCACTGCATCAAAGCCTTGCGGACCTAATTCACGGCGAATCTTATCTTCAAGTTTTGGGTCTTTGTAATCAAACACCACATCAGCACCTAATTGCTTAAGTAACTTATGATTGTGTTTGCTGGCAGTGGTAAACACGGTGGCACCACGTTGCTTAGCAAATTGAATAGCGAATTGGCCAACGCCGCCTGCACCTGCATCAATAAACAGTGAATCCCCTTCGCTTAGCTGTAACTTATCAAGGGCAATTAATGCCGTCATACCTGAACAAGGTAAGGTTGCAGCATCTGCCGGTGATACGTTATCTGGCACAACCGATACCGCATAGTTTGGTACCGTTGTGTATTCAGATAACACGCCTTGATCACCAAGGCTGGCGTGCCATACCACACGTGCCCCCACACCAGGGAATACACCTTTATTTGCTTTAACAACCACCCCAACAGCATCATGGCCTAGTACATGCGGGTAATGCCATTTGCAAAAACCTTGTTTTGCAAAGTTGGCATCACCATGATTTAAGCCCACATATTCAACTTTTATCAAGAGCTCGTTGCCTTCAGGGCTCGGTACTGGCACAGAAAGCTCAGATAACGCAATCGCGTCATTTGGCTCAAGCAGTGCAAGCGCGCGCATTGTTGACGGAAGATCTGTAGTTTGTTGAATATGTGACATTTAATACTCTGGGTTAAAGGTTGTTTAGTTCAAAGCTCCAACGACCATTAAATGCTTGATAAGCACTTACTTTGGCCTGTAATGAAGCAATTGTTGAATCAACAGCGTTCTCTTGCGCTATTAAAACATCCTGTCTCGCATCTAACAACTCTAAGTAAGGAATTTGTCCTTCTTGATACATTGCTTGAGCTTGACCAAATGCTTTATTCGCATAATTAAAACGCTGATCAGCATAACTTAACTGTTGCTGTTGTTTGACTAGCCTTTGTAAAGTAAGTTCACTATCGCTAATGGCTTTTAATACTTTACTTTGATAGTCACTGTAAGCGGCTTCACTTAAAAACTGCTGGGCATCACGCTGAGCTAATAATGCAGGATAGCTGAGTAATGACCATTCAAGTTTTGGCGTTACTTGCCATTGTTGCACAGTATCTTCTAAACCATTACTGGTTAAGCTCACCACACCTGCAAACCCTGCCAAACTAATATCTGGCAGTAGCGCTTTTGAGGCGGCAACACTTAGCGAATAAGCCTGACTAAACTGATACAAAGCACTGGTGATATCTGGTCTCAGTGCCATTGCTTCACTGGCTTTAGTAAACGATACGCTAAATTCATGGCTTAATAACTCAGGCTCTTCAACCAATGTTATATCGCTTGCAAGTCGCCCGGTTAGCACCGCAAGGGTAGCGAGGTCGCGATACTGCAAGTAGCTAAGCTCAGGAATAAGCGCTTGTTGCTGTTTTAACTGCGCAAGAGTACGGTTAAGATCAAGCTCATTCGCAACCCCCTCTTCTACTCGCGCTTTTAATACATCAATACTTTGCTCGAGCGCCTCGATTTGCATCTCAATGATAGCTTGCTTTTGCACATTACCTTGATAGCTTACATAGCCTTGCACCACGGCTGAAACCACTTCAACCTGTAATGCTCTTAACTGCTCTGCTTGGTTTAGCGCGCCCGCATTAGCAGCATCGACAAGTGCGGTAATACGACCAAACAAATCAAGCTGCCAATTAACATTAACACCAGCGTTTGATTGGCGGGTAATAACACCATCTAAGCTGCTGCGCTCTGCGCCCACGCTTAGGCTGCCCTGCGGATAATAATCCGCGCGGGCTGCACCTAAACGGGCAATGGCTGCATCAAGTTGAAGTTGACTGGTTTTTAGGTCGTGATTCATTGCTAATGCATCAGTCACTAAATTGTTTAACTGGGTTGAATCTAAACGGCGCCACCAGTTATTCTCGCTCGCACCTTCGTTTTGTTCACCAATTTGTGTATCGCTAACAAATTGTGTCAGGCTCACTTGCTGCTCTTGGATATCGACGCTTTGTGCGCAGCCTGCCAGTGCTCCGGCTAATAGCATTGCACTAACTAGTTTGCCGTGTTTAAAGATTGCATGAAGAGGCTTATGCATCATGTTGCTCCTTCTGCGATTTTTTAGTGACTAACATATAAAACACCGGGGTGAACAATAAGCCAAACACAGTTACACCAATCATGCCTGAGAATACTGCGTTACCCATGGCATGACGCATCTCAGCACCTGCACCAGTTGCTAAAACAAGAGGTACAACACCTGCTGTAAAGGCAATTGACGTCATTAAAATTGGGCGAAGTCGTAAGCGACACGCTTTGATGATAGCTTCAAGATGAGACAGCCCCGTTTTATGCTGATCTCGTGCAAATTCAACCATCAAGATGGCATTTTTACTTGCCAGTGCAACCAGTACGATTAATGCGATTTGCGTGAAAATGTTGTTGTCATCACCAACAAGCCACACACCTAACAAGGCCGAGAAAATCGTCATAGGTACAATCAGAATAATAGCCAGTGGTAATCTTAAGCTCTCGTATTGCGCAGCTAGTACCATGAACACAAGTAATACAACCAGTGGGAAAACATACACCATGGTATTACCCGCTAATATTTGCTGATACGTTACTTCTGTCCATTCAAACTCAATACCATTTGGTAGTGTATCGGCAAGGATTACTTCAATCGCATGCTGTGCTTGGTCTGAGCTATAACCTGGCGCTGGGCTACCATTTAATTCAGCTGTTGGATAACCATTGTAATGCATTACCCGATCTGGGCCTGTTGTTGGTGTGACCGTTAATACAGAACCGAGTGGCACCATCTCACCCATGCGGTTACGTACTTTAAGATTCAAAATTTGCTCAGGTTCTTGCCGATAATCAGCATCAGCTTGTGCATTAACCTGATAGGTACGACCAAACAAGTTAAAGTCATTCACGTACACAGAACCTAAGTACACCTGTAAGGCATTAAATACTTCATCAAGTGGAATACCTTGAATAAGTGCTTGCTCGCGGTCAATGTCGATATCCATTTGTGGCACTTGAATTCTAAAGCTTGAATAAAGGCCCATTAATGCAGGGTCTTGCTGCGCTTTAGCAATAGTTGCTTGTAAGCTATTAAAGAGTGCTTCAAAACCTTTATTAGCACGGTCTTCAATTTGTAGTTTAAAGCCACCCGTAGTACCTAAGCCTTGAATTGGCGGTGGCGGAAATACCGCAACAAACGCTTCATCAATACTAGCAAACTTTTGATTTAACTGAGCCGCAATAGCCATTGCCGACATACTCGGATCTTGACGCTCTTCAAAAGGGGCAAGCGGTGTAAATACAATGCCGCTATTAGGGCTATTTGTGAAACCATTCACCGATAAGCCAGGAAACGACACTGTATTTGCAACACCCGGTACTTGTAATGCAATTTGTTCCATTTCTTGCACGACTTCTTGAGTTCTATCTAAGCTTGCCGCATCTGGTAGCTGTGCCACAGCCACTAAATATTGCTTATCTTGCTGTGGAATAAAGCCACCTGGTACAGTATCAAACAATTTAACTGTGCCACCGACAAGCGCAATATAGGCTACTAATACAATCACACTCATACGAATTAGTTTTTGTACCAGCTTTTCGTAGCCATTAGCGCCTTTATCAAACAAGCGATTAAATGGTTTAAACAGCCAGTTACCGAATACGCGGTTTAATAACTTAGTTAAACGGTCTGGTTTTGCATCATGACCTTTTAATAATAACGCCGATAACGCCGGCGATAGAGTTAACGAGTTAAACGCTGAGATAACCGTCGAAATTGTAATAGTTAAGGCAAATTGCTTATAAAATTGACCAGATAAACCCGTAATGAAAGCCGTTGGAATAAATACCGCACACAGTACAAGTGCAATGGCGATAATTGGTCCTGTTACTTCGGTCATTGCGACACGGGTTGCTTCAAGTGGCGATAAGCCCTGCTCGATATTACGCTCAACGTTTTCAACCACCACGATAGCATCATCAACAACAATACCAATGGCAAGAACCAAGCCGAATAGCGATAAGGTATTAATCGACACACCCAACCATTGCATTACCGCAAACGTACCAATCAAAGATACCGGTACCGCAATAAGCGGGATAACCGATGCACGCCAAGTTTGTAAAAACACCACAACAACGATTACAACTAATGCGATTGCCTCTAGTAGCGTTTTAATAACAGCATCAATGGAGCCACGTACGAATACAGTTGGGTCATAAACAATGTCGTATTCAACACCTGCCGGAAAGTCTTTTGATAATAATTTCATGGTTTCACGCACTTGATCAGAAAGCTCAATCGCATTTGAACCAGGGCGTTGGAAAATCGGCATTGCAAGGGCTGGTTGCCCATCTAACATCGCTCTAAGTGCATAAGTGTCCTGGCCTAATTCTAGGCGTGCAACATCACTTAAACGTGTAAGCTGACCTTGCTCACCTACTTTGATGATCACATTTTCAAATTCTTCTTGTGAGCTTAAGCGCCCTTTTACATTCATCAGAATTTGAAATTGATTACTTTTCGAAGTTGGTTGTGCACCTAAACTACCCGCAGCAACCTGTTGGTTCTGCGCGCGTAATGCATTTACTACGTCCATGGCTGTTAAGTCACGTGCCGATAACGCATCAGGGTTAAGCCAAACACGCATTGAATATTGACCACCGCCAAACATACGTATATCACCCACACCAGGAAGACGTGCAATTTGGTCTTTGATATACAAATCGGCATAGTTCGCTAAGTAAGTTGTATCATGCGTTTTTTCAGGCGAGTACAAATGCACCACCATGGTTAAATCTGGTGATGATTTTTCAGCTACAACACCTAAACGCTGAACTTCTTGCGGTAAGCGTGGTAGCGCACTGTTAACACGGTTTTGCACTTGGACTTGCGCACGGTCTAAATCAGTCCCTAATGCAAAGGTAACTGTTAAAGTCATACGACCATCACTGGTCGCTTGCGAAAACATATACAACATGTTTTCAGTACCATTGATTTCTTGCTCAAGCGGCGTTGCTACCGTTTCGGCAATCACTGTTGGATTTGCACCCGGGTAACTTGCCGTTACTACTACTGTTGGCGGCACCACCTCTGGGTACTCACTCACTGGCAATTGAAATAACGAGATTGCCCCTGCGATGAGAAAGATAAGCGACAGCATCGCTGCAAAGATGGGTCGCTGGATAAAAAAGTGTGAAAATTTCATTTTGACCTACTGTTTAGCAACCAAATCTGAGTGATTATTTGAAAGAGTGAATGCAATTCCATCGCTATTAATAGTGACTGTGTTTGGTGAAATAGGCATACCAGGACCAACACGCGCCGGGCCATTCACAGCAATCACATCATTTTCGTTTAGACCCGATGTAATCGCTCGTAAGCTGCCGTAACGCTCACCCACAGTCACTAATTTATATTCAAGAACATTGCCTTCACCTACGGTAAGTACAAAGCGATTCTTTAAATCAGTACCAATTGCACGTTCTGGCACGATGACTTTTTCGCTCACTTTATTGGCAGCAAGTTTGATACGAGCAAATGAACCTGCACGTAATTGTTGTTCATCGTTTTCAAACACTGCACGTACACGAAGAGTGCCGGTAGTTTCGTTGATTTGGTTATCAATGAAGTTGATTTTGCCATTGTAGTTAAAGCTGGTTTGACCCACTTTTTGCATCACAACAGCTTGTTCACTTTGCGCTGTCACATCAGCAAATGACCGATTCCACGTGCGTTCATCAATATCAAAATAAGCATACATTTGCTGGTTTGAAACAATGCTTGTTAATACACTTTGACCTGCAAGCACGTTGTTACCTTTGGTGATATTCGCGCGCGATACAACGCCATCAATTGGCGAGCGCACTTGCGTAAATGCTAAATCAAGCTCTGCGGCAGTAAGCTCAGCCTGAAGAGCTAACAATTGCGCTTCGCGTTGTCTTAGTGTTGATTTACGAGACTCAGCTTGCTCCGTTGAAATCGCTTTACGCTCAGTTAAGCGATCTGCGCGTTTTGCTTCGCTTTTAGCTTGCTCAAGTGCTGCCTTAGCACTTTCGATTTGCGCTTTTAAGCTATCTACTACGGCAGCAAATGGACGAGCATCAAGGGTGAAAAGCAAATCGCCTTCTTTAACGCTGTCACCTTCTTTAAAGTTAATTTTATCGATAACACCCGAAACACGCGGCATAAGCGCGACTTCTTGTGGTGCTTCTAAACGCGTTGTATAGGTGTGCCAATTTTGTACCGGCTTAACAAGCACTTGTGCTACATCGATTGGTTGTAAATGCTGTTGCTGCGCTGCTTGATTGGCTTCTGTGCCACACCCTGCAAGCGTTAAGCTCGCAATGGTCACTGCCACTGCAAGAATAGATTTGTTCATCACGACTCTCCTGTTAATAGATTGGAGACAATGTTACGGAACTAATTAGCGGATAAAAATGATAGATTTTTAAATTCATTAATGCCAGAATGGCACCAATAAAGTTTGAGGAACTGCTATGGATACCACCAGCCGCTTATTAATGTTGCTTGAAGTGATTGAACGAGGCTCATTTGCTAAAGCTGCTGAGTCTAGAAATATAGACCGCTCAGTCATTTCAAAACAAATTAGCCGTCTTGAAGATGAATTAGGAGTGCGTTTGCTCAATCGTACCACGCGTTCTTTTTCGTTGACTGCCGCTGGCGCAGAAATGGTAAAAAAAGCAGCTGAACTCAGAGATTTGTTATCAGATACCGTAAGACTGGCAGAGAATTACCACCAAGAACCCCGTGGTACGTTAAAAATTACCTCATCAAGTATTATCGGTAAGCGTTATATCCAACCAGTCATTAACGACTTTCAAAAACGTTTCCCGCAAGTTGAAGTGGAGCTTCGTTTAGACGACAGACTGATTGACTTAGTATCAGAGGGCTATGATTTGGCTTTCCGTGTTGGCGAACCAAAAGACTCATCATTTATTGCCCGTAAAATTGCCCGCAATCGTATGTTATTGCTTGCTTCACCTGAGTTTATTGAAACCTACGGTATGCCAAAACATGTTGAGGATTTAAAAGAGCTACCTGCTGCGAGCTATTCAAGCCCGAGTAAACGTATTAGTGGTATTCGTTATCGCAATGGCGACGGCGATATTATTGAGCAAAATATCAAAAGCGTCTTTCGTGCGAACGATGCCGAAGTACTTTTGATGAAGGCTATCTCAGGCAATGCATATGTTTTAGCACCGGCCTTTATTCTTGATGATGAAGTTAAACGTGGCGATCTCGTACCAATTTTAACCGATATGGAATTACTCGATTACAGCGCGGTGTATGCGGTTTACCCACACAGAGACTTGCCTGTAAGAACACGTTTATTCTTTGATGCTATGCGTGAATACATAGGCAAAGATATTCCAGTATGGGAAGCAAACATTCCTGACTTTGACACTATGTACAAAGGTTAAGTTTAAAACGTTAACTCGCTTTATTTTGTTGGCTTAACTCATACGCCGTTACCACTCTATTTCGACCTTGCTGTTTGGCTTGGTATAGCGCATCGTCAGCACGCTTAATAAAGTTTTTCAGGGTTTGATTTGGCATGTAGCAAGCAACACCAATACTAATGGTCAAATTAATAGCTTGCTCATCAATGTTGTGGATAGTTGTTGCTAAGTGCTCGCGCAGCATATCTGCAAATTCATAGGCACTTTGCGGGTCGCTGTCAGGTAAGAAGATAGCAAACTCCTCACCGCCGATACGAAATACGTAACCTTTACTAATGCGTTGCCTAAAGAAACTGGTGACTTCAATTAAAATGCGATCGCCCACATCGTGGCCATACTGATCATTAATATTCTTAAAGTAATCAAGGTCGAGCATTAAGATGAACAAGCCGTTTTTGTTTTTTAGTTCAACTTCAAAATAATGGGTCATCGCCAAGCGGTTACCTGCCCCGGTTAAAGGATCAAGTAATGCTAAGTTTTCGAGCCGCTTACCATATTCTGCACGACTATTCTCAAAAGTATGCGATACCGCCCAGATACTGATGTAAGTAAACGAAAAATTAAGTAAAAAGTTAACACTATTGAGAGGTTCAAGACTTGATTTGGTTAATAGAATAACACCTTGTAGCACAGCCACTAGAAGCGACAAGACTTTGCCGTATTGTTTACCTAATAATAGATAAAATAAAACCGGTAATGAGCAAGTCCAAATAAACAGCAAGCTTTTAACATTGCTGAGATACGTGCCCAATGTGATGAGTAGCGTTAAAAACACGCATAAGGTAAGCGACTGCCAAAGATGGCCATTGCGTTTTCGAGTATAAAAAAAGATATAAAAACAAAACGATGCAAAAACGACTTCTAATGCCCCAAGGACAAAAAAGTCATTAATAAAAAGATTAAAACCGGCGAATATTCCTGCCAATGCACCCAAACAAAAGCCCATCCATTTAAGAACGTTATTTCGTAATGCTTGAGTGCCTCTTAGCGCCCCAATATCCATCAGGTTTCTCGTTATTGTTTAAGTTGCCTAATTTTAACGCGAAACAAGAATTATAGGAACAAGTTATTAAGCAAACTTGCATAAAAATGCAAACGTTTACATAAACACCAGAAAAACTAATACTTTTTAACTTTGATTTTCAAATGAGAAAATGTGCAATGAGGTACACGATGCTAACAAGAAGCGATTTTAAAGCGCGTCCAAGCACAACGAGCACCTAGCAGCTAATCATTAATCAAGTCACTGACCTCTTCAATTAACTCATCAAACTCATCGCGTACGTTACGACGCTGTTTATCGGTTAATGTAGGTTTTATTTCTAATAACAAGTTAACGTAGTTATCAAGGTTTTTATCATCGGCGGCAATTAACTCATCGCTCATAAAGGCATAACGGTCATTAATGATAACAGCGAGTTGACTATCAAAATCTGCTGGTTTTTGCTTTTGCATAAATAGCGCTTTTAATGCATCTAAACGCTTTTGCTTGTACTGCATCCACAGTAAGAATGTACTGACTCGCGTATTTGATGAGTTCTCTATCAGTGTTTGTTGCTGTGCAGATAGCTTGGTACCGAACCACTCTTTATAGTTTTCAAGGTTTTCTTCTAAACGTTCATTTTTATGTTGCTCAGGCGATTTTTCTTCGTGTTCTTTGTATTCATCATTAATGTTTTCTTGCAGCGCAGCAACAAACTCAACTCGCTGTTCATATGAAAGAGAGTTTGCTAAATCAATAAGTTCAGGCTCTATTTTATCAACCAGCGTTTGCCAATGCTGCTTTGCTTGTACAAAGTGTTCTTTAAGTTCGTTATGATCAACTTGCTTATCTAACATAGTCTTTAAGCTTTCAAGATCACGTTTGTATAAAGGAAGTTGTGTTTCTCGATGCCAATCGCGGCTGGTTTTGACGATATGCTTAAATTTATCAGCTTGGTCACTGTTGAGGTCAACATAATCATCAATCCAAAACCCTGATAACCAACCTAAGTTATTGTAAGTGAAGCTAGGAGAACACCCAGCAACGGTGAACAACAAACTAAATACGATTAGATACTTTGATAGCTTTTTCATTGTAGTTTTTTCAAATCCTGTTTCAAAACAAAGTAAACATACCACCGAGAACAAATATTCAGCAACAGCAATTAAATGAAATTAATTATCATTTAAGTATTGACGAACAGCTAAACCTAAGTAATAATCGTTATCAACAACTTGGTTCGCTAAACTATTCTCACAGCAACATCATGCTGTTAAAGGCTTTGATGCTGTTTAACCAAGTTAGTTCAAGACGTAACTCTTGATTGTCATCTGTTTCCTCGACCCAAACGTAGACATAAAACGTTACACTTTACTTGCTACATTGCTCATATCGGTGACGGTAGATATGACACGAAAAAGCCCGCTACGGGCTTTTTTTATTTCTTTAATTTTTCTGTAAAATCTGTATCTTAAGCCTACTTGTTAATTGCAAAGCTTGCCGCTGTCTATAAATTGGGCATTTGCAGCTGTTGGGTCTAAACTAAAAGTGATGTTTTGCTCAGTGGCTGTTTGGCAATGCATTTTATCAATAGCTCAATGCTTTGTTATTGATACCTAACACACATTTGGAGGCAGACTATGATCAAGCCTAATTTTAAATCACTATTGCTCGCTAGCACGTTAATCTTGTCACCTTTAGCAAATGCCAGTCTTGAAGATGCCCAATTAGCGGCAAATGAAGGTCGTTTTGAAGAAGCGCTTCATGAATTTAATTACCTTGCAGACAGAGGTTATGCCCCTGCAATGTATGAGCTTGCTAAAATGTACGAAGGTGGCTTTGGTGTGCAACGCGACTACCGTAAAGCAGCAGAGTTGTACGAAAAGGCAGTAAAAAAAGTACATGCTGATTCAATGTTTGCATTAGGTGTACTTTATCAAGAAGGTAAAGGTGTAAAACTTGATAAAGAAAAAGCAATTTCATTATATGAAATGGCATCACAAAAAAATCACCCGGCAGCTCAGTTTAATTTAGGGGTTATGTACGCCAATGGCGAAGGGGTAATTCAAGATTACCGCACAGCACTCAGCTGGTACCAAAAGGCGGCAGCGAATAACTTTACTCTTGCTCAGTTCAATATGGCCTTGATGTATTATGAAGGTTTAGGTGTTCCTAAGAACCTCGAGAAATCATACATTTGGAATACCATTGCTGAATACAACGGCAACATGGATGCAAGCCATAGCCGTAAGCTTGATGAGCGCAATATGATGCCTGCAGAAATTGAAGCTGCAAAAGAAAAAGCAGACGCGATTTATGCAAAAATTCAGGCTGGTTTATACGCACCTGATGGGCGTCTATAACACGCAGTGTACTTGCGCTTAACGGCGCAAGTACATCCATTTTAATAGTTTGATCAGCAACTTATTTTGCTTTAGCAACAAGCTGGTACGTGGATTAAACTTACCTGATACTAGGGTATTTCGTGCATGGCTAAAGGTTTTAAAGCCCTCAATACCATGATAGTGCCCCATCCCTGACTCACCAATACCACCAAATGGTAACTGATCGGCTGTTACCTGCATCAGTACATCGTTAATTGCCAATGTACCGCTTCTGATTGATGAACTTAACTTACTTATTTTGTTTTTGTCATGACCCAAAATATACAAGGCAAGAGGTGAGGAGTCGGCGTTGATAGTGTCAATAACCTGTTGCTGTGATTCATAACTCACAATTGGCAGTAAAGGACCAAAGATCTCTTCTTGCATTACCTGCATATCGTCATTTACTTGCGTTAAAATATGCAAACCCATGCGATGTTTAAGTTCATCGACTTGATGCCCTTCTATTGGCTCAAATACTTGAGCACCTTTGTCTTTTGCATCATTTAGTGTCGCAATTAAACGTTGATACTGCCTATCAGAGACAATAGACGTTAGATTCTTACCTTCAACACCTTGTTTAAAATGCTTTTTATACAATTCACTAAGTTGTAAGACTAACTGGTGCTCAAGCTTTTTGGGCACAAACACATAATCAGGCGCAACACATATTTGCCCTGCGTTATTTAGCTTGCCGAATAACAGGGTTTTTGCAGCCTCTTTGATATTCACATCATCAAGAATAACAACCGGTGATTTACCACCTAACTCAAGGGTAACTGGGGTGAGGTTTTTACTGGCCGCTTGCATCACTCTACGCCCTACTGATGTTGAGCCAGTAAATAGTAAATGAGCAAAAGGTAAATCACAAAAAGAGGCGGCAGTGTCGGCTTCGCCTTCAACAATAATACAGTGCTCAGCAAGTGCACCTTCCATTACCTGCTTAATAACAGCATTGGTATGTGGGGTGAATTCGCTCAGTTTTAACATCACGCGGTTACCCGCCGCTAATGCGCTAATAGCCGGTACTAATGCTAATTGAATTGGGTAATTCCACGGCGCAATAACGCCCACGACTCCTTTAGGCTGATAATGAATGTGTGCCGATGAAGGCCATAAACTGATACCCACACTGCGTGATTCGTTTCGTGACCATTTGGGTAAGCGCTTGATGATGTCAGTTAATGATTTTACCGTTGGCAGTAAATCCCCCAGTACTGTATCGAACTCAGTACGGTAACCAAAGTCTTTGCTTGTTGCTGCAACTAGGGCTTGCTCATTTTCAATTAGGCGGGATTTAATCGTTTTTAACAGCTTAATACGCTTATCAATCGCTAAATAAGGCTCTGCCAAAAAGGCGTCATTGAGTTTTATAAACTCGCTCTGTAATTGTGCGTGTATATCAGTCAAAACATCATCTCTTGATAAACGATTTTAGCCACTATAACTAGCTATATTTATCTGAGCAACTTAATAAATGTAAAAACAGCGCTCATAGTGAGCGCTGTTATTGGTTGGAATAGGTTGAAAACTTAAAGGCTTAACTAAAAACCAAATACTACTGCGGCAATAGTCATAGTAACTACAGTGATCATCGCAATAGCAATTATGTTCAGTGCAAATCCAGAGCGGATCATATCGCGCATTTGAATTTGCCCAGAGCCAAATACTATCGCATTAGGCGGTGTCGCAACTGGCATCATAAACGCACAGCTACACGCAATAGCCGCTGGAATGACCCATACCAGCGGTGTACCAAATACTGACTCAGCAACAGGGCCTAATAGTGGTAAGAAACCTGCCGCTGTAGCTGTGTTACTAGTGATCTCAGTTAAGAAAGTGATTAAGGTTGCCACTGCTAGAACACTTAACACCAATGGAATTGCACTCGCCCCTTCAATCATGTGAGCAATATATTCAGCAAGGCCAGATGATTTGATTTGCGCAGCCAGTGTTAAACCACCACCGAATAGTAGTAACACGCCCCACGGTACTTTAGCGGCACTTTCCCAATCAAGAATACGCTCACCATCACCTTTGTTTGCCGGTAACACGAACAATAATAATGCTGCAGCAATAGCAATACCGGTATCAGAGATTTTTAAGCCCGATAAGTCGGCAAGTACAGGTCTGAAGATCCAGCATACTGCCGCTAAAACGAACACGGCTGCTACGCCTTTTTCAGCGCGCTGCATTGCACCAAGTTCTTGTAACTGCGATAAGAATAACGATTTAGTATCTTTACTTGCTGCTTTGGCACAATCGGTATCTACTTTATAAGCAAACTTAGTTAACCAAACCCAACATAAAGCCAGCATCACAGTTGCAAGTGGTACACCTACTTTCATCCACTGTGCAAAGCCAATATCAATTTTGTAGCTGTCTGATAGATACGCAGCCATAAGTGCATTAGGTGGGGTACCAATTAAAGTAGCAATACCACCGATACTAGCACCATAGGCGATTGATAATAACAACGCTTTACCAAATTGATCATTTTCAGGGTTAGACTGTTTAACCAACATAGTAATCGACATAGCAATCGGTAACATCATCACAGCAGTTGCTGTATTTGACATCCACATTGATAAAAATGCCGTTACTAGCATCATGGCTAAAATTTGTAGGCTTGGCTTAGTACCAGCACGAAGCATGGTATTAAGCGCAATACGCTTATGTAAACCCCAACGCTCCATCGCGATTGAGATCAAAAAGCCGCCTAAGAATAAAAAGATCAAAGGGTGTGCATAAGGTGATGCGACCCCTTTGATTGCTGCAATGCCAGCAAGAGGTGATATAACCAGTGGCAATAATGAAGTAGCAGGAATTGGCACAACTTCACTGACCCACCAAGTAGCCATCCAAAATGCAAGGCCTGCGGTACGTAATGCTGATACACTCATACCCGCTGGTGGATCGATTAAGCAAGTTAATAACATCACTAATGGGCCTAGCAGTAACATTACTGTGCTCATTAATGGGCGTGGCTGTGAGCCATCTTTTGTTTGATTTACTAATGACATACCGACTCCTTAGAACTTGTATTTAAGGCCAATTGCAACGCTATTGTCTGATTCAAGTTCTAAATCTAAATCAGTATAGAATAAGTATGCTGTGGTTTGTTTATCAAAAACATAGTCAACACCTGCTGTCCATTGTTTACCTTCTTCAGCATGGCGAATTTTTGAGTCGTCTTTAACATATTGCAGCTTAGGTACCCATTTATCGATTGCATAGCTTGCGCTAAGTGCATAGCCATTGCCTTCTTTCGTACCGTCGGTTGATTCACTGCGCTGGAATAAACCCGCTAACTGTAGGTTATCAAGTTTCCATGCTGCAACAACGCGGCTTGCTGTTAACTTATTAAGTGCATCAACATGGCTGATAGCAACATAATAGTCTTTAGATTTTAATGCACGGTCACCATAAATAACCGTTGCCGCAAAACCATCTTCATCGTTGCTACTGTCATCTTTAGGTGCATAAGTTAGCGCTAGTGATGCCCCACCGTATGTTTTTGAGCTGTAGGTAATGGTATCGCCGATACGGTCTTGACCAGGGATCAACTGAGCGATATCAGCTTGGGTTTCGTTAAAACCGTCTACTTTACCTTCTGAGTATTTAAAACGGGTGTCGTTACGGCCGACAACCACTTCACCAAAATCGCCTGCAAGGCCTAAGTAGGTATTACGAGCTGAAAATGGCTCACTGGTATCGTCATGCTCAAAGCCTTTTACTTGAACTTCGTATTTGAATACTGCTTTTAGCGACTCAGTTAGTTTGTGGCTACCTTTAATACCAATACGAGAAAAAGGTGCTTCGATTTGCGTACCTTCATCTGCATAGCGCATAACGCCTGTATCTGTGTTTGCTATTTGAACTTCTGCTTTACCGTATACCGCGTAGTCTGCTGCCATTGCTGAGCCTGCTGTGCTAGCTAAAATCACAGCCGCTGCTACGCGTGTTTTTGTATGAGTGAATATTGTTGTCATTATGCGCCCCTTATTAGGTTCAAATTGTTGTTCCTAACTATTAAGGCAAGTTGGTTGCCAACTTAGTTAATTTTAAAAAAGCTGTTAAATAACAGTAAATTAACTTTATTGACGTAAAAGGAGCTGTTTTTTATGGGTGGATATCCACACATTTTTAAAAATATGCTGTCACCAGTTCCACCCATTGTGAAGAGTTTAATGTGAGAGGGTTGCTTAGTCTTTGAACATTTCGCGATTAATACCGTATTTGGTCATCTTGTCGTAGAGGGTTTTACGTGCAATTTGTAATGTGACCATGGTCTCTTTTATGCTGCCGTTGTTTCGTTCTAGCGCTTCTTCGATAAGTGACTGCTCATAAAAACTAATTTTCTCGGCAAGGCTTAAGTCTTGAGCAAGCTCATTGTCGCTGTTTGCATCGCTGTACGAGGCAAAGGCCAGATCAGAGCCTAGCAATACCGCACGTTCGGCCTGATTTCTAAGCTCTCGTACATTACCCGGCCAATCGTAGGCAAGAAGTCGTTGTTTTGCTTCACTACTTAGTGGTGCAGGTGGTTTATGAAAACGTGTTGCCGCTATCGAGCTAAAATGTTTAAACAACAGTGGAATATCGGCCTTTCTGTCTCGTAATGCCGGAATACTCACTTTAACTAAGTTTAATCGGTAATATAAATCGGCTCTAAACTCCCCCGCTTCGACTAGTGTCATTAAGTCTACTTTGGTGGCAGCAACAATACGCACGTCTAAATCAATGGCGTGGTTATCACCTACAGGCGTTACTTTACGCTCTTCAAGTACCCTTAATAACTTTACTTGTAAACTTGCAGGCGTTGACTCTATTTCATCTAAAAAGACAGTACCGCCTTTAGCAAATTCAAACTTACCTTGGCGAGATTGCGTAGCACCTGTATATGCGCCACTGGCTGCACCAAAAAGTTCGCTTTCGATAAGCTGTTCGGGGATTGCGCCGCAGTTTATGGCAACAAAATTAGCCGCTGATCTGTTACTTTGATCGTGCAAGTAACGGGCAACTAATTCTTTACCTGTGCCAGTTTCACCTTCTATTAAAACATCAGCGGGAGTATCGATAACCGCATTGAGTAAATGCATCATTTGTTGCATTTGCTCAGTTTCACCTAAAATTCGCACACCGGGCGCAGAGGTTTTTTCTACTGCGATTTTTAATGCGCGGTTTTCCATCACTAAAGCACGTTTTTCTGAAGCGCGCGCGATACAATCTAACAATTGCTCTGTGAGTGGCTTTTCGAATAAATCATAAGCGCCAAGTTGCATGGCTTTAACAGCCACTGATACATCGGCAAAGCCAGTCAGGAAAATAACCGGTAGCTCACTATCAAAGGCCTTAACTTGTTCTAAAAATGCCAAACCGTCCATTTTGGGCATGTTTATGTCACTTAAAACAATCCCTTCAAAACGACGACTTAATTTTGAAAGTGCCGCAGTTGGCTCACTAAAACACTGAACTTGATAACCTTCAATCTCAAGGAGTTGCTTTAATGAATCGCGTATCACCGCTTCGTCATCAATAACGATTACCTGATTACAGGTCGCTGCAACTACACTCATGATGGTTCCTTATTTGTTTGTAAGGTTATTATAAATTGTGCGCCGCCTTCAGGGCGGTTATGCGCAGATAATCGACCGTTAAATGAGTCGATAATTTGCCGTGAAATAGATAAACCTAAACCTAAACCGTTGCTGGTTTTAGTACTGTAAAATGGCTCAAAGATGTTACCCAATGCATGTTGATCAATTCCTGGGCCTGTATCAAGAATTGATAGCTTCACTCGATCGTCGAATAGTTCGAGATCAAAACTTAATTCACGCTTTTCAGACTCACTCATTGCTTGGCTAGCATTGGTGATCACGTTAACCAAGACTTGTTCAAACTTAACGCTATCGACCCACACTGTTATATTTGCATCAATATCAGCAGCTTTTACCTCGATATCGTCTTGCTTTAACTGGGCGCTGGCGATCATTAACGCATTTTTTAACATGGTCGCTAAGCTTTGCTGCCTAAGTTGGGTTTGTGCGGGTTTACTAAAATGCTTAAGCTGAGCGACAATTTTGTGAACACGCTCTATTAGAGATTGCACCAGCACTAAATTTTCGCTGGCTTGCTCAATACTGCCTTTAATAAGCAGCCTCTTTGCACTTACTAAATAAGTGTTCATGGCACTTAAGGGCTGATTGATTTCATGGTTAATGCCCGCACTTAATTGACCTATCGTTGCAAGCTTAGCTGTTTGGATCAGTGCTTTTTGCGCTTTTTCGAGCGCTTGGGTTCGTTCAATTACTTCTTGCTCAAGGCTATGTCTTGAAAACAAAAGCTTTTTGTAGCCCGCAAAGCGCACCATCGCCATATGAATAAGCACAACAGCAATAGCATAAAACACACTAAACCAAAGCAGTCGAGGTATTTGCGCAAGCTCCACATTAGTTACATCCACCAGCACACTGGCTTTGGCCTTTATAATGTCTATTGTTTCGGTGGCACTAATAAAGCGCGCTTGCTTGCCATTAAGCTGAATATTTTGCTGTGCGGTTTGTTCACTTAAAGACTTATGATTATGATTAAGTAAACTCGGTTTATGAGACAAGTAGCGGCGCGACTTAACCAAAGCAGCCATTTGTTCGTCGTTAAGCGATTCAAGTGACTTTAATCGCCAGTCCTCAACGTCTGACATCACTATGACGCTATCTTCTAGTGCAATATAAAAGTGAGTGCTGTCTGATGCATTAAGTAGCTGGCGGTCTTGTTCAAACTTTTTAGCATTCACTTTTAAAGTGACAACGGCAATAACGTTACCTTTATCAATAACCGGCTCTGAAAAGTAAATGCCCCGCTCACTTGAGCGCATACCTAAAGCAAAATAAGCTACTTTTTCACCCTGCTTGGCTAAATAAAAATAAGGTCGAAAAGCAAAGTTACTACCCAAAAAGGTGTAATCGACCTGCCAGTTACTACTTGCCACCACCGAGCCTGTTAAATCCATTAAATAGACGTCAGATGCACCACTGGCACGTTGAATATCTTCTAAATAATAATTAACAGCCTGCTCGCCTATACCTTGCTTAACCACAAAAGATTTAACTAAATCATTGGCACTGACTAAGGTCGGAATTGTTTTAAATCGGGCTAATTCGCTTGAAAAGTAATGACTTAACTGAGTAGCTTGAACACGGCTTTGTTGCTCTGCTTGTTGATAGTCGTGAGCGCGTCCAACGTAAAAAACTAACACAAGCAACAATAAAAGCATTGCACCTGCAATAACTAACTTTTTACTTAATGACGACATTCAAACCTTTGCGAGCAGCGCAACTAGAAATTGAACTGGTAGTGTAACGATAAATCTTCTGTTGTACCAGCGACAGCGCCATTGTCCATTCGTGGATCAAACACGTTATATTTTTTGCCTAACAGGTTTTCTGCTTTCAGCATCAGTTGGCTGTTAGCGTTTAACTGCCACTTTAAGCTGCCACCTAATAAGCTATAGGCAGACTGTTTGAAGTGAGCACCGGTAACCGAACTTACCTCAACTTTATCACGCCACAATAAGTTTAAACTCACTTGCCAGCTGTCAGATAAGTTATAACTACTCACTAAGCTTGCAAAACGCTTAAAGCTCGCATTAATTGGATCTTCAAAGTATTGCGTGTAAGTGCCCGTTACAGAAAACTCTTTACTTGATTGCCAAGTACCATCAAGCTCGATACCACTGTTTTGAGTATTAAATGAGTTTGTAAAAGTAAACAAGGCATCATTAGATTGCGTTGGCTCAATGTTTATAAAATCATTGAGTTCATTATAAAAAAGCACCGCATTAGCTTGTAACTCTGAGGTTTGATAATGCCAAACAAGCTCAGTGGTTTTGACCGACTCAGAGCGAAGTGACGAGTTACCTACGGTGAC
Organism: Pseudoalteromonas sp. P1-26; assembly: GCF_001401795.1. NCBI lineage: Bacteria > Pseudomonadati > Pseudomonadota > Gammaproteobacteria > Alteromonadales > Pseudoalteromonadaceae > Pseudoalteromonas > Pseudoalteromonas sp. P1-26. The sequence goes on from NZ_LKDX01000036.1 coordinate 23,076, forward strand.
ATCATCATTTGAAAAAAGCTCATTAGTAACCGGAGTTCTGAACGATTCGCCATATTGCACTTTTACGGTATGCTCTGGGTTTATTACATAAACGCCCGCAAGGCGAGGCGAAAGTTTACTGTCGATGTCTTTCACATCGTCATAGCGTGCCCCTACAAATAAAGTAAGTGAATCTGAATAAGGTATTTTTAACTGCCCGTAGGCGCTATATGTTTCGAAGGTATATTTAAGTGATGCAAATTCAGGAAAGTCCATCACAGTCACAATACCTTGCTGATAATAAGCGGGGTCAATAATGACTAACATCGACTCATCATCATAGTAATTAGTACGCACCCCAGCCTCGACCTGTTTAGCCTCTGCGTATTCTATACCTGCTGCAAGCTGCCATTGGTTTTCAAATTGATAACTCAGTTCAGTCTCAAATTTGCTATCAGTTGTTTGCCAAGCTGGGCCAAGTAAAAAGTCAGGTATATCGTCAAAAGCAGCGATTAAACCAGCACTAGAGATATTATGTTTAGTGTACGAGTAACTAGAATCCAGCTTTAACTTGTCGTTATTAATCCAGTTATATTTAATGCCAACAAAAGTGTTATCACTGGTGTGTTGATTTTGTGTTGAATAGCCAGCAAGGTTTAAAAATTCATCAAGGGATGTTTCGTTGTAACGAGCACGTAATTGCAGCTTTTTGTAATCAACACCTGCTTCTAGGTATATTGCTTCAAGAGGATCTTTTACACCTTGCGGGTAGCTTTCGCCGCCTTTTTGATCATAAGAAAAACTCGCGAAGAGTGCGCTATCATCACTAAAAGAGGTATTAAACTGCCCTGTTGCCCCGTAGCGACCATTGTTGCCAACCACAAGTTGCAGTGCATTTCGCTCTTTAGAGGTAACAATATTCATCACCCCTAAAAACGCATTACTGCCATATAGCGCCGAGCCTGGACCGCGAATAAACTCTATTTTTTCAATAACTTCAATAGGTATATAAGGCATGTAAACAGAAGCTTTACCAAATGATGATTCATTGACACGCTCACCATTGATCATCACCAGTACATTGCCGCTATCAAGGTATACACCTCGAGCATGATCTTTAGGCACAGCACCAACCCAATCTCCACGGGTTGATTGCATACCTGGCACAAAGTTCATTACCTCATAGGCGTTATCAACACCAAGCGCTTGAATTTGTTTACGGCTAAATACACTCATGGTTGAAGGAACAGATGACAAAGTTTCGCTGGTTTTACTAGCAATATCGACTTGCACATTAAGCAAGTCTTCAAAACTTAAAGAGAATAAGTCTTGCTCTTCAGTCGCGTTTGCAACCAATGGAATGGTTGAGGCAACTGCAATTGAAAAAAGTGCTGAACATCTTAAAAGCTTCACGCTGCGAGATACCTGTACTAATAGCCTATGCTGCAAAAGCAACACCTTGTTTACACTATTAATACAAAAGATTGGCAAGCTTGCAATGTTTTTATAGTTTTAGTTGAAGAGTTCTCGAAAGTGGATACAAAAAAACCCACTTTCAGCTAAAAATGGGTTTTAATTTTATTGAGCTAAGCTTAATTAAGCTGTTTCAACATTAGCAGTACGCTTTGCCTTGATGTACTTATATAAACCAATAAGTGACGCCGCTATCCAGAAAATTTCGATAACAAAACTAGCAAGGTTAAAGTTATAACAAAGGCTAATTAGTAACAGAATCGCGCCTGTTAAGTTCATCATGTTATACACAAGGCCGGTTGGCGATGCTTTATTCAGTTGTAATAAAAAGAAAGCACCAACCACTAAGAATGTGCCTGTCATGCCAATAATATCAAATAAAAGTGCTATCACGTGCGTGAGTCCATTTTGTTCATGTGTTTATACCCATACAACTGGCCCAATCCATGGGGAGGGTTGTTTTCATTCATTGAAACAGCAAACCGGTCAATAGTATCAGAGCATGAGGGATAAACGAGGATAAATGTCCGTATTTTAATTACAGTTAATATTTACTCAAAGCAAATACTCAGATCTTCATGGTTAAGCTGCTCTAGCTTTGTCAAAGATGATTGACAAAATTCAGTGGTATACATGGTTTTAAACTCCGCAGGCACTTCATTTACCCACCAAGAGGTTCGATCAGCAATAGATAAAGAAAGGTAAAAAACATCAAACTTTAGACCATCTGCCACATAAAAGGATGATTTGCCTAAATGAGTAGTGTCACTTTCTATTTTCAATATGCTGTTTGGGGACTCGACAGTAATCCAATCAAATTGGACGACATTAGCTTTATTTTCTATAGGCTTAAGTCTAAATGCGCCATATTTGTAGAGGTTATCGCTTGGGTTTATAGCTCTTACGAACACATATTCATTTATGTTTATTTTTGAAGCTGTCTCTCCACATGAAGTCAAAATGGGCAAAACGCCAAAAACCATAAGCAAAGCAGCAAATCCATGTTTAACCAAGTTAATCTTTTCCTTCTTGATCGTGTTTCCCAGTAAAGCCAATTTACAGAAATGGTATTAATACTCTTTAACTAACTTTAAATTAAACATCAAAAATGCGGCAAATACTAATCTACTTATGCGTTACCTTACCACCGATAATTTTTAGAGCAGGTGCACCGCGGATCATTGTTTCGCGGGCGAATTGACGTTGGCAGTCAGGGCAAATACCAGTTTCATTGGTAAAATCTTGGCTAATACGTTCAACAAAACATTTAACCAACGCCCCTTTTCCGCCTTTGCGGTATTTAAATAACTGGCTTTTACATTGTGAGCAAAAAATATCGACTGTTTTGGTCGGGCCTTTTTTGTTTGGTTTTGCCATTACAACTACATTGCTAAAATAAAACCTTACTTTATCATGTTAAGGCCAGAGGCCCAAAACTAAGCCGATAACAGAAAACTGTAATATTGAATAACTTGCATTAACTAAGAACAATTTTAATGGGCGTTGTTCAAAAATATAGCCAATACCTAAGGCACAGCTAACCCAGCACAAGCCAATAATAAACCCTGTGCCAACAGCCACTCCCACATTGACATTTGCGCCAATAAATAACGATAAACTAAATGCAATTAAACAACATAAAACAAAGCTGCCGCCAAACACCATAACTGGGTTAATACTCTGTAGGTCAAGTTCAGTTAAACCACAGCTTTCCATCCAAATACGTTTAAAAAGCCAAGGTGAATACCACACAGCGCCCAATAAGAAAGATGCAAGGGCAGCAAAAAAGATCGCGAAGTAATTAAGTTCTGAAAAATGCATACGCCAGACTCATACAACTAACAGGTTTAATTTGACTTTAGTTAAGGATCAGCGATGCAGCAAATCAAAAAGGCTGAGTTTTGTACCTATTAATATCTAAACCATACTTTAGGATTAACCGCAGAATTATTTCAGTTTAATAAACAATCAATTTAGTGTTGTACGGGTTTTTTCTGCAATTTACGCTGTAGGGTTCTTCTGTGCATATTCAGTTGGCGCGCAGTTTCAGAGATATTACCATTGTTGTTATGCAATACATGTTGAATATGCTCCCACTCAAGACGCTCTGGCGACATTATTTGGCTTGGCTCTGGGTTTACCGATGAGGCACCAGCTTCAACATCACCCAAGATTGTTTTTAGTAATGAATTGAAATCGACAGGCTTTGGTAAGTAGTCATCAGCACCTAAACGTATCGCTTCTACTGCACTGGCAATACTTGCAAACCCCGTGAGCAATACGATACGCGCTGAAGGAAATTGTTCTCTTAAAGGTTTAATTAGCGCAAGGCCGTTATCATCCCCGAGTTTTAAATCCACCAGAAAGTGGCTTGCCTCGAAAGTGGTTGTTTTTTGTAAAGCTTGCTCCGCGTTATGAGCAAGTGAACATGTGAAGCCTTGTTTTGTAAAGCGCCTCGCAAGCGTGCTGGCTAGGTTTACATCGTCTTCAATAATTAAAAGTTTCATACAATTTTTAAACTAACCATCGCAATCGCGCCTTGCTGTGGGTGATTACTTAGTGTTAATGAGCCATTTAAGCGCTCTAAGGTTACATTAGAAAGCATAACTGCCATTCCCATTCCATCGCTACTTGGCATGAGCTGACCGCCTAATGATGCCATTTGTTGCTCGCTAAATCCTTGACCGAAATCACGTAACGACAATGAAAGTGTTTGCTCATCAATTTGCCATTTAGCTTCTATGTTGTGTTGCTGATTATGGTTATTTGCCGATACGGCGTTTTGCAACAAGTTTAAAATAGCCGGTAACAGCATGGCATCACTTAAAATCGAACAATCAGGGGCGTCATTTAGCCACTGTAAGCTTTGCTCAGGAAAATGCAGAGTCATCGCATCTTGAATCGTGTTTTGCAGTGTTTTAGCACTAATCACTTGTTGTGTTTCACCGGTTCTTAGTGCATTTGAAAGTGACCTAAAATGAGCAAGTTGCTCTTTACACTGTGCTAATGGCTTAGCCATTTCTTGCACAATAGGGTCATCAGCTTGTTGCTCTTTTAGCTCTTCAAATAATAACTGTAAGTTTGCTATCGGCGTTGCAAGTTGATGCGTTACTTGTGCTGCTGCCCCATCAAGCGTTAATAACTGCTCATGCCTTAATTGTTGCTCGCGGGTACGTGCAATAGTAGCTTCTCTGGCTCTTAACGTGCTGTTTAATGTGCCAATTACAAAGGCAATAACGATGGCGCTTATAACAAAGTTAATCCACATACCAATAAAATGATGAGTCATCTGCATTTGGTGCATGGTATGTTCGGGCATTTTTATCAGTAAAAAACTATAAGCTGCGATTGCTAACACAGCTGTGTAAGCAAGCCCTTTCGCATTAACAGTCACCGCCGCTATCATTATCGGTAACAGTAATAACGAAACAAATGCATTGGTTGCCCCACCACTTAGTGAAAGCAAAATAGTTAAAAACAATAAGTCGGCTGTCAACTGCATCAACACAGCTGCAGGCTTGGCTTTCGTGACATTTCGGTAAGCAAATATACTTAACAGCTGAAAGATTGCTTCAATACAAATTACAGCAAGTAAAGGCAGTAAGGGGATTTGGTATTCAAAAAGAAAATATACCGCAATAACAGCAACAAACTGCACGGCGATTGCGGCGCTTCTTAAAATTAGTAGGCGACTGATCGCCGGATCGGTTTGCATAACGGACTCTTTAAAGCTTAATCATCGTCCATTGAAATTGTAAAAACAGCACAAGGCGTTCCTTGATGAAACACCATTTGCCATTGTTTACCATTAAAACGCCACAGTGACATACGAACTGAGTAGTTAAACTCTGAGCGAGCTGAACGTCTAAAGGCCGCTTGATAGCTTAACTGTGCAATATCATCACTGAGCATTCGGCCTTTAAAATGTTGATTATAAAACTGCGGTACCACCTCAGTTGGCAGGCGGGTTAAAACTTGGAACTTATTAAATGACGTGCCATCAGCGGCTATTTCAATAAAATCATCATCAAGTAATGCATCAAGCGCTTCAGCAGATTGCCGTACCTCTGGCTCAAGGAGCTGTCGCTCTGCATCAATTAAATGATTAAATAACGTCTCTTTAATTTTACCGCCCATAGTAACCCTTACTGTTTGAGCACTTTACCGCCCTTCATAACAAACTGAACCTGACTAAGTTCGCTAATGTTATCAAGTACATTCATATTCACGCTGATAATATCTGCTTGTTTACCAACACTCAAGTCACCGAGGTTATCACTTTGACCTAATAGTTTAGCAGCTTCAACGGTGGCTGATTTAATTGCTTGCTTTGGTGTCATGCCGTATTTAACTAATAACTCGAATTCTTTAGCATTATCACCATGCTTAGATACGCCTGAATCTGTACCAAAGGCTATTTTAACCTTGTTTTTTAACGCTAATTTAAACGATGCTTCCATTTTTGGCGCAACTACTTCAACCTTATCAGCAATTGCTTTTGGCATATTAGGGTTATTTAGCACCTCTTCTTTAACTGTTGCGCCAGCGAGTAAGGTTGGAACTAAATACGCGTCTTGCTTTTTGAAAAGCTTAACCGTGTCTTTATCTAAAAAAGAGCCATGTTCGATTGAATCAACACCTGCTCTAAGTGCTGCTTTTATACCTTCTGTTCCATGAGCATGAGCGGTCACTTTGCGGCCTAAATGATGGGCTGTGTTTACAATGGCACTGAGTTCTTCATCAGTAAATTGCTGATTAACCCCTGCCGCTGTATTACTTAAAACACCACCTGTCGCGGTTATTTTAATCACATCGGCACCGCTTTTAATTACATCGCGCACTGCACGAGTACAATCGGCTGCGCCATCACACACACCCAAGCCACCCCCTTCTGTCGCTTTGGTAATATCACGGCGATAGCCATGCATATCACCGTGACCTCCGGTCGGTGTGATCATATCTCCCGCAGCAAAAATGCGCGGGCCAACAATATCGCCACGTTCAACCGCACGCTTTAATGGAAAGATAACTTGATAGCTGCTACCTAGGTCACGCACAGAGGTAAAACCTGCATCAACCGTACGTTGTAAGTACTTTAGAGAGCGAAGAGCGTAATCGGCTTCGTATTCAGTTGCCCATTGGTGAGGGTTACGTTTTGCATCTCGCTCAAAGGTTACATGAACATGCATATCAATCAGACCCGGCAATACCATCTGATTTTTTAAATCAATAACATCTGCATCACTGAGGTTTAATTGCTGCTTTGATAGAAAACCAGCTTTTATTGCGGCAATTTTATTGTCTTCAATAACCAGCGTTTGCTGCTCTTTGACATCTTGATCAGTGCCTACCAGCATCTTTCCAGCATGAATAATGGTGGTTTGTGCATTAACAACAAACGAAGATAATAAAGACAGTACCGATAATGTGCTTATTTTTAGGTTTATTTTTTTCATAATCGCCTCTTTTTTATACTAGGTTTAACTTAAATACTGAGTAAATGCCATTATTTACGACATAGCGCAGCAATGAACTAGTGTTAACAAGTGAATTTTGATATAACTTCGGAAAAATTTAACAAGTCTGACCACATAAAGAGAACACATTATGTCTTATGCCCAAATTACTGGCTGGGGTAAATGTATACCACCAGCAAGCATCAGCAATGATGAAATTAGCAATATTGTTGATACCAATGATGAATGGATCACAACACGTACAGGCATCAAATCTCGCCGTGTCAGCCATGTTTCTACTGCCGATTTAGCTACCGTTGCCGCAAAGCAAGCGCTTGCTTGTGCTGGTGTTGATGGTAAAGACATTGATCTTGTGCTTCTTGCGACTTGTACACCATCAACTATGGTGGCAAATACGGCCTCTTTAGTGCAGAAAAATATTGGTGCGGTTGGCGCAGCAGCAATGGATACTAACGCTGCATGTTCAGGCTTTTTATATGCATTACAAGCAGCAACGGCACAAATTCGTGCAGGCATGATCAAAAAAGCGGTCGTTATTGCTGCTGAGCGCATGACTTGGTACATCAACTGGGCGCGCCGCGACAGTGCTGTATTATTTGGTGATGGTGCTGGTGCCGTTGTATTAGAAGCCTCAGATACACCATCTGGATTACTTGCGACTAAAACCGGGTGTGACAGTGAAGATCGCGATATCTTGCACATCGAAAACTTTGGTAGCGATTTAAATAAATACGAGCCAATTGGCCCGTCTAACTTATTATTTGAAGGTCGCGAGATCTTCAAACGTGCTGTTAAGGGAATGAGTGAAGCTTGTGACGACGTGCTAAACCAAGCACAGTTAGAGCTTGATGACATTGACGTATTAGTTCCTCACCAAGCAAATTTACGTATTATCCAAGCGATTCAGCAACGCTTGAAAGTAGCTGACGAAAAAGTAATGGTAAACATTGCCGACTACGGTAATACGTCTGCTGCAACAATTGCGATTGCAATTTGTGAAGCTGTTGAGCAAGGCCTTATCAAGCCAAACTCAAACATTATGTCAGCAGCCTTTGGCGCTGGTTTAACTTGGGCGGCGAGTTACATTAAATGGGGCGATCGCGTGACACCTATTGCAGTGTCTGATGCAGCTTTACCTGAATGTGATAAAACAGGCCTTGAACTTGTTGCACCAGCTGTTGCAGCATGTAAAGCGGCAGAGTAATCCTCGACACTCTTTAGTAGAAAAGCGCGGCTTAGTCCGCGTTTTTTTATGAGCAAAAAATGGACTATATAATGGAATTATTAGGCATACATCACGCTGCAATCATTTGTAGCAACTATGAAAAATCAAAGCATTTTTATAATGAAGTATTAAAACTGCCGATTATCCACGAACTATACCGTGCTGAACGTGACTCGTATAAATTAGATTTAGCACTTCCTGATGGTAGCCAATTAGAATTATTTTCGTTTCCTGGAGCACCACAAAGACCAAGCTATCCAGAGGCACAAGGGCTACGCCATTTGGCGTTTAAAGTTGCCGATATTGCAAAATCTAAAAAATATTTAGAACAACAAGGCATTTCGGTTGAAGAAATAAGAGTGGATGAAATCACCGGGAAGCAATTTACATTTTTTGCCGATCCCGATGATTTACCTTTAGAGCTTTACCAACTCTAGATTATTGGAAGCGATCTTGTAGGTAATTAAACACAGCGCGAATACCCAATGCCTCACCACCTGTAGGGCGACCCGGTAATGCACGTAGGTTCCAAGCCATGACATCAAAGTGAACCCAAGGAGTGCTTGGCTCAATAAACTCTTTTAAGTAAAGAGCTGCAGTGATCGCACCACCAAAAGGAGTGGAAGCACAGTTAGCAATATCAGCTACGTCACTTTTTAATAATGCTTTATATTGATCAAATAACGGAAGTTGCCATACAGGATCATGGCAGCTTTCGCCTGCATCCATCAATTTGTTAGCAACATCACGGTTATTTGCAAAAAAGCCCGGTAATTCAGTACCTAGGGCTACACGGCAAGCACCAGTAAGGGTAGCAAAGTCAACGATAAGATCAGGGTTATCGTTTTGTGCTTCAGCAAGTGCATCACACAGCACTAAACGACCTTCAGCGTCCGTGTTATCAATTTCTACTGTGATCCCTTTGCGAGTTTTGATCACATCACCCGGTCTAAATGCATTTCGAGAAACCGCATTTTCAACTGCAGGTACCAATACGCGTAAACGAATTGGTAGGTTGGCAGCCATAATTAACTGCGCAAGACCAATAACATGCGCGGCACCGCCCATGTCTTTTTTCATATTTCGCATGCCTGAGCTTGGTTTTAAATCTAAACCACCAGAATCAAAACAAACACCCTTACCAACTAATGTAATTTGTGGAGCATCTTTTGCGCCCCAACGTAAATCAAGTAAGCGAGGCTTATTCTCAGACGCGCGACCAACCATATGAATTGTTGGGTAGTTTTGCTCTAATAATTCATCACCAACCCATTCGCTAAACTCACCATCAAAGGTGTCGGCTAAATCAGCCATCACTTGCGATAGGTGTTGCGGCATCATATCTGCAGCAGGCGTGTTAACTAAATCACGCACTAAATTAATGGCACTTGCATGCTGCGATAAACGCTTAACTAAGCTTTCATCTTTAATAGCTAGTGTGGCACGTGGCGATGGTTTTTCTTTATATTCACTAAACTCGTAACCACCTAACACAAAACCCAGCGCTACTTGTTCTACAAACTTGTCATCACCTTGAATTTGATAACAACCTGCTGGCAGTTTTGTTGATAAGTCACCCGCTAACCAAAAGTCTTGTAAATCATTAACTAAACAATACACATGCTCAAGAGAACCGGTTTCACTATCAGCAATTAAGGCCATGCCTTTGTTTTTAAAATCACAATTTGTTAGCCAATTTTGTAAGGCTTGCGGCTGCTCGGTTAACCACGTTGATAGGTCAGCTTTAGCAATAAATGACAGGGGAATTCCCGTAGAAGAATGGCGAATTAATGAACTCATTAAACGACTCGATATAAAGAAAAGGTATTTAAGCATACCAATATCTTGATACAAAAGGTATAGGCAAAATCAGATAAGCAAAACCTAATCAGTCTTTGTTTTGCTTCTCTTTTTCTTCTTTTTCTACTTGTTGATCAATCTCTTTAATCGACTTATTGATATTGAATGAGCTAGGTAGCACATCAACACCAACCCATTGACCCAGTTTTACAACCAAAGGAATTGTCACTGGGGCAAAAGGTAATACAGCAAATACGCCCAAACCGAGCCCTTTTAATATATCTAAAAATTGCTCATTGGCAGTATGCAATTCCTCTTTAGTAGCTTGGCCTTGGGTGTATCGCCTATAGATATGAAGCATCTCTTTTGTTTCTTGCTTTTCTTGGGCTAGTGCGATTTTAAGTGCTACCATAGCGCGCTTGAAGCGTAGTGTCTGACGCTTTTTGGTAATTTTGGCCACTCTGAATGGGGCTCGATGAATAACTTTGTATAATCGCATTTGGCTATTTTCACACAGCATGTTAAGTTCACAAAGCATAATTTACTTATATTAGTTTTTGTTTTACTCTTAGTACTCTATTCGTAATTATTTTTCAGTATTAAACATGAACACACCTATACAACAGGCTGAGCCAAAACCCCAAAAGCCGGCCCCAGATGAATGTTGTGGTGGTGGTAGTTGTTGCCCATGTGTTTGGGATGAATACCGAGAAAAATTAAAGCAATGGCAATTAAACAACATTCCGCAACAAGCCTAATAGACCGTTCCAAATCCAATTTCGCTTAAAAACCAATCAAAAAATTCCTTTTTTAAAATATTTTTAGATATTTTATATACTTTCTTACGCTTAAAAGAAAAAATAAGAATAAATTATCCCCTTTGATTTCATGCACATAATTAAAAAAACAATAATAACGTGCAAATAAAAACGCCAAAAACAACATCACATTAACAATTTGCAAAATAAATTTACAGGCTGTATAAGAGATTTACACCAAGTTTATTATTTAACTTCGGTGACATAATCATAAATATTCTAACTGGGGAAGTCAGAATGAAATTCAAAAATAATGCGCTACAACAAGCAATTAAATTTGCTTTAGCGACAACAACAGCTGGCCTGTTTGTGTCGGGTTCAGTTGTTGCTGCAGAGCAAGCAGCAGAAGAAACGAAAGTTAATAAAAATGTAGAAAAAATTGCCGTGGTTGGTACTCGTTCTGCGCCACGTTCAATCGGCGATTCACCAGTACCGATAGATATCATCGGTGGTGAAGAGCTAGATAAAGGCGGCAACACCGATATGCTAGAGCTTTTAAAAGGCTCGGTTCCTTCTTTTAACGTTCACCAAAACCCAATTAGTGATGCAGCGTCACTTGTACGCCCTGCTAACTTACGTGGTCTTCCTTCTGACAGCACATTAATACTTGTTAATGGTAAACGTCGTCATCGCGCATCAGTTATTGCCTTCTTAGGTGGTGGTATCAATGATGGTGCTCAAGGTGCTGATATCTCAGTTATTCCAAGTATTGCCCTAAAGCAAGTAGAAGTACTTCGTGACGGTGCTGCGGCACAATACGGTTCTGATGCAATCGCTGGTGTAATGAACTTTGTATTAAAAGATGCCTCTGAAGGTGGTTCATTCGAAATTCGTCAAGGCGAATACTACGAAGGTGATGGCGATACAACACAAATTTCAGGTAACGTGGGTCTACCATTTACCGATAGTGGTTTTGCTAACTTAAGCTTCCAATACAAAACAGCTGATGCAACTAGCCGTTCAGTACAACGCCCTGATGCGGCGGCACTTAACGCAGCAGGTGTACCTGAAGTATCTTCTTTAGCACAAATTTGGGGTGCACCTGAAGTTGATGATGATATTACAATCTTTGGTAACATTGGTCTTGAGTTAAGCAACTCATCTGAATTCTACATGTTTGGTAACTACTCTGAGCGTGACGTACGTGGTGGTTTCTACTATCGTAACCCACACACTCGCCCAGGTGTTTACTCAAATGACGGCGGTGAAACACTGCTTGTTGGTGATTTAACTGGCGATATGAGCGGTAACTGTCCTACCGATATCATGATTGATGACAACGTTTTAGATAACCCAGATTACATCAATGGTGTTGCTAACAACCCAGACTGTTTTGCATTTAACGAAATGCTTCCGGGCGGTTTTACACCTAACTTCGGTGGTAACATCACAGATACCGCATTAACAATTGGTACTAAAGGTGAAATCACATCTGGTATCCTTGAAGGTGCTTACTATGACTTAAGCGGTACAGTTGGTTACAACGAATCTCGTTACTTCATCTACGACACAATCAATGCATCATTAGGCCCAGAAAGCCCGCGCGATTTCAGCCCAGGTAAATACTCACAGTTAGAGAAAAACTTTAATGCAGATTTATCAAAAGGTTTTGACTTTGGCTTAGCTTACGATGTAAACGTTGCCGGTGGTCTAGAATGGCACGAAGAAACATTCACAGTTGTTTCTGGTGACGAAGCGTCTTTCACAGCTGGCCCACTAACAGAACAAGGTTTTGGTATCGGTTCAAATGGTTTCCCTGGTTTCAAACCATCTGATGCGGGCGAGTATACACGTCGTAACTATGCTGCATACGTTGATGTTGAAGCACCATTCACAGAAGACTTCTTAATGGGCTTAGCACTACGTTATGAAGATTATGATTCATTTGGCTCAACAACTAACTACAAGTTAACTGGTCAATACCACTTAACTGAAGACTTAAACATTCGTGGTTCAATCAGTACAGGTTTCCGTGCACCAACTGTTGGTCAAGCAAATGTAAGTAACGTTCAAACAAACCTAAGCAGCGGTGTACTTGTTGACTCAGCACTTTTACCACCAACAAACCCAATTGCTGTGCAATTAGGTGGTACAGAGCTTGAACCTGAAGAATCACAAAGCTATACATTTGGTGCAGTTTGGACACTTGGTGACTTATTCTTCACAGTTGACTACTACAACATCCAAGTTGATGACCGTATCAGTCAATCAGATAAAATTGAGTTAAGCCAAGCTGATAAAGACACACTTGAAGCAGCAGGCGTACCAAACGTACAAAACTTAGCGCAAGTAAGCTTCTTCACTAATGACTTCGATACAACAACGCAAGGTGTTGATGCTGTAGCTAACTACTCAACTGATTTGTTAGGCGGTAGCTCAACATTCAGCTTAGCGTACAACTGGAACGACACTGAAGTAACTAAGTCAACAGACATTACTGGTGAGTTTAAAGTAAGCCGTTTAGAAAATGACTTACCAAATCACCGTGCAACGCTTAGCTGGGCACAACAGTGGGAGAATTTCTCTGCATTTACACGTGTTAACTACTATGGCGAATACCAAGGCGTACACGTAGATTACGATGCAACAGCGAAAACAGCTGATGCTGCAGTGACGATTGATGCAGAAGTAACTTACTTCCTAACTGAAGAGCTTAGCTTCTCTGTTGGTGCGACCAACTTATTCGACCAAGAAGCAGAGAAACTTGATTTCTATGACAGTACTGACATCCCTAACAACAACTGGGGTGGTAAATACTACGAAACGTCGCCATATGGTATCAACGGCGGCTTCTATTACGTGAAAGCTACGTATACTTTCTAAATAGAACAGCTTTCTAGGTTGAACAATCAACCTAGAAAGTCGATACCCCGGATTTATTCTGGATATTTATAGTTAACCAAGGCGAAAGACATTTCGCCTTTTTCGTTTTATAGTAAATAAAAATAACAAATAACCCGCCATTCCTATGCTGTTAGAAAAAGCGAATCAACTACTGAATGAAAACAAGCTTAAAGAGGCCGAGTTTCATTTTAAAACCATTCTCGATTCAGATCCTGAAAACGGCGAAGCGTTATTTGGATTGGGCCGTATTGCACTGCGTTTAGAACGTTATGATGCTGCTGTTTACCTTCTACAAAGAGCCTGTGAACGATTACCTCATATGCTTGAACCGCTCCATGCTCTTGCCGATGCTTTTAATGGCGTGCATTCACCACAAGATGCCTTAACCGTACTCGAATATGCAAAATCAATTGCCAGCCACAACCCTGAGCCACACTACTATCTTGCCCAACATTATTTAACCTATGGCGAGTTAGACAAAGCCTACGGTATTTTAAAGCATGCCCTTGGTATGGGAAATTACCCTGTAAAGGCGTACATTTTATTTGAGTTAGTGCAGTTTGGGCGTTTTAACAATGAACAAAATTACATAAATGAGCTACACCAATTTTTAACTTTGACCAATAACCTGCGCTTAAAAATGGTGTGTTATTATGCACTGGGTAAAAGCTACGATCAGTTAAATGATACAGAACAAGCTTTTAACTACTTTAGCCTAGCTAATAAGCTACAAACAAAACTCACGCAGTTTAAAACCCGTGACTTAGTGCCTTTTTATCAGCGCATCATAGAGCAAAATACAGCTGAACTAATTGATGCCAGAGACAAAACATTCACCGGCACAATTACACCCATTTTTATTATTGGTATGCCAAGAAGTGGCTCAACGCTGGTAGAGCAAATGCTGGCAAGCCATGATGATTTTGCCAGCCTTGGCGAAGATGCCAGTATCAGTAATCAGGTTGTTGCATACCTTGAACAACAAACACAACTCCCCTACCCAGATTGCTTAGCAGAGCTAAACCAAGGGCTAATTAACAATGCCCGTAATATTTATATCGAACGAATAAAACAAGCGCCAGTTGTACGCCCCTTTATGATCAATAAGCTGCCTGCTAACTATCAGTCACTTGGATTGATTTACTTACTCTTTCCTAACGCCAAGTTTATTAATATGCAGCGCGAGTATAATGCAATTGCTTGGTCGGTGTTTAGCAACTATTTTGCTGAAAACGAACCTTACTTTTGTTCACTCCCAGAGTTTAAGCAATACTTTGATTTGTATCAGCAGTTAATGGAGCATTGGCAAAACGTGATGCCAGAGGCGGTTTTTGATTTAAGCTATGAAGCACTTATCAATGACAGCGAACAAACACTAACAGCCCTGTGTAAGTTCTTAAACATTGAGTACAGTACACAGTTTTTAGATTTTTATAAGTCAAAAAAACCGGTGGCAACGCTCAGCAAAACGGCTGTAAGACAGCCGTTAACTGATAAAGCATTAGAGAAATACAAACGCTACGAGAGCGCATTGCACACGCTTATGCGTGAGTCTCAAACCAGTTCAACAAGTCAGCAAACTGATCAAAACGCGCCTGTGGGTGAGTAAGCATATTTATGTGATCATAATCGACCTTATGGCCAAACTTACACCCATAAATGGTCATCGTTTGCTTGCCGATGCCCGACTCTTCCATAAACTTTTCAATATCAATCGGCTGGCATAGGGCTTTATCTTTAACACCTGCCACATGCATAATGGGCGGTAGTGCCTTATCAGCTAATGCGTTGGCGTAATCAAAGCCATCGTCAGTATCGACCCAAGGTTTACGTTTAGCCCACTGCATACTTTGATAATGTGACTTACGGGTTTCATCATCACTGCCCCATTTCAGTTTTTTAGCCGGCACAAAACCATGCTTACGGGCAACTAATGGCGCCAAACCATACCAAATCAAATTACCTTGAATATACTTGCTTGGGTGATGGTTATACAAAGACCGTTTAGAACCAAAATAACCGCAGGCTTTCACATCATCAATCAACTCAGGAAAACGGGCAAACACACTGTTCATTAACACCCCGCCCCATGAGTGTGCCACCCAATAACGCGCAGGCTCGCCTTCAAGCTGCTTAATTTTATCTAAAAATGCAGGGATATCTTCTAAAATAGCCTCGGTTTGACCATACTTTGCATGCTTTGAAATCGCAGGTTTACTCTCACCACGACCACGTAAATCTGCCACATAGCAAACATAGCCATGCTCAGCTAAAAATGGCGCTAAACCTTTATTGCTGTGGGTGTAAAAGATTTTACCATTTTCAACGGCACCATGCATAAAAAACACCGCAGGGCCTTTCGCATCAGTCTTACTAATACGGCGTAAATGTAAGGTTTGGCTTTCGGCGAGTTTAATAAACACCGATTCTTGTTTAATCGTCACGTTTGACCTTTTTATTCTTATAGACTCATCGTACCAGTGTTAAATTACGCCAGTCTCTTCTGCAAAGCAAGTTTTTGGTGTGGCGATTGCCATTCAAAATGAGAATCTCAGGCACGATGAGATTTTGATTAAATAGTAACACCAATGCAGAGCCAATATTCATTGATGTTAGAAGTTCGAGATACATAAGCCTTTGGCTAATTGTTTGATGATTTCTATGTTACGTAATTAACATATGCGGAGGAGATGGCCTTTTGCCATGAGCGTTCCAAAGGCCATCATTCAGTGTGAACAGATGTTGAGCATGACCATACTTGGAAAAAATGTTAGAGCATTTATTCGTAACGCCCGCATAAAATGCGGATAATGCTTGGCTAAAATTAGCGAAGAATGAGCGCCAGCCAAGCGTTTGACGTCATTTTTGATGCGCTTGTTAGGTATTCTTGTACGCCATAATTTGTTTTTTTATGTCTTGAAACGATTGTTCACCAACTTCTCTTTTAGGAATTATGTGCGCAGTTACGGGCGTGTTATATATAAACACATGGTCATCATTATATATAACTCTTGTTAAAGACTCCCAAGTATTGAAGCTTTCAGAATTAGCCGTTTTTTCTTTTACGCCCTCAGGAGATAAAGAAATAATGTGTTCACAAAACACCTCTTTTTGTTCTATTTCTTTAGCCATTTTCTTAGGGTAATTTTTGTAGCAAAAATATGACCAAATAGAAGAAAAGAGAGCTCCGCCAATACCGCCACCATAAAACGCTGGTTTATCCATCAAAAATGCAAATAATGAGCATACTGTAAGTATGAGCAAAGGCATATAGTAAATGCTCCATGCTTTCTTTTTAGCCCATTGCTTATTATTAGAGATTGCATCTTCACTTAGAGCTAACAGATCATCTAAGTTATTTTTATATGAAATTTGCACCTAACGTCCTTGAATATCTAACGCCGCAAATAAACGGCAAAAATTAGTTGGCTAAAATTTGTGAGGTACGAACAAAGCCAACTGATTTTTGTCCGCCCTTTTTAATTTGCTTTGTTAAATAACACATTAAAAGCCAATTACATTTTTAAATTTATAAGCCAACAAACAGATAATACCAACAACTAGAAAATGTAACCTGTAACTTATTAGAGAAAATGATTTACTAGCTTCAATTTTTAGATAGCTTTCTTCTGAGCTCTGTTTTAGGAAATCAACTGGTAAGAAGTCAGCAATAAACACCAGTGCACCTGCAACTGCTAGAGCTATACCGATTATTAGTAAGATTTTACTCATTTCTCCGATTCCCGAGTGTTATATTACGCGGAGCGCACCGGCGCACTTTAGTGCGCCCGAGTGACGCGAATTGTTATAAATTTTCTCGGACAAACTGCTCAACACCGAGATGCCGCCCCTTGCTTTGGTAGTGCCCATCTAAGGCGTAGGCCATCTTTTCTAGTGGAGCGTTGTCATACCGAAAATCTTGAATCTCTCGAATGTAACGCTCTATGAAACCTTGAGGCCCGAGCTCACGCCATTGCAGCACATGAACCAATTCATGGAAGTGCAGCCGAAGCTCGTTTGCAGCTTCTTTCTTTACGTAATAGGTATCATTGTAGGTAATACCTCCCACATCCATGTCGATGAAGTCTCCTAAACCTGCTTCCCGGAGTCCTGGAAAATCAGGCTTTGGGATTTCGTCGGTAACAACGAAAAACGCTGTCTTCAGAAATTCAGGCGAGTAGAAACCGTTGAAATGCTCTTCAAAGACGGAGCAAGACCGACGCACTTCCCTATGTGAGGAATTCACCTGATGTATCCATTCCTCAATTTCTTCGATAATTACTCCTCCTATTTATAACATTTTAGTATTTATGTCATCACCAACATAAAAGTTAGTGCAATATCAAATTATGGAGCAGAGCCAATATCATTAGGCGAATCACTATATCTGATAGCTCAAAAGTGACCTATAGAGGTGTTTGTTATGCATAGCCAAACTCCAAAAGAGCCATGAATGCAAAAAATGATAGAGCACTTCCAACCAAGTAAACCCTCGCTTGCTTGTAACTATTAGGATTGTCACTTTTATTGAGCATCTTCACCAAACCTGAGCCAAATGCTTGTAGGCTGCCTGTGGATATTTTCTGCTCTAGAACGATCATTCCTAGATTGGCAGCAAAGAACATAAACAGTATTAATAATGTTACCGTTGCAACAATTCCTGCCGTACTTTCAATATTTACCAAGTTGAATCCTTTATATGTATAACGCCTGCTTAACAAGCAATGTGTTGGCATGGCTTTTTGTGTTGTTTTCCAAAACCATGATAACTAATCATTTTCAGAGATAAGGCGTTTGTTATATTGCATTGCAAACGTTTCATAATCTCTCGATTTTAAGTGGGTAATATTAACTAGTACCAAGCGTTGAGAGCCATATGTAACTGCGAAACTTACAGCTACATCAGAGTTGGTATCTAAAACGACATCTGAACGTTTGAAACTAGTCTGTTCAAAATTACTGATTTTAGGAAGTACCAATGCTACTTCTTTTTCTTTAATAGTGAATGTCATTGATGCTTCTGTGACTGGCTCATTATTAGCGTTTTTAGAAGGATAAACTAATACGTTCCAGCTCTGGTCATTGCCAGCGGTTAGCCTGTGAATGCCGAATTCACTCGCTTGCTCAGGCGTAATTATTTTCTCGGAAATAAATACCACATCAGTAGTAGCAACTGAGCACCACGGTAGAATAAAAAATAATAAAGCTAAAAGTCTAATCATACTTCCCTGCAATATACTTAACGCCCACATTTTCGGCTGATTTGGAGCGCAGCAGAAAAGCAGTCCGACAACATGAGCTTGTTAGGCATTCTTGTACTCTTTCTTGGTTTTCCACCATATATAAGGCCCACCAATTAAAAATAGTACCAATATAAACGGCATAAGTAGGTTATCTGATTTCCACGTCTTTTCTGATTCGGCATAGGAACGGATTACATTTTGCTCTATCTTGACTTCAAATACATCGTGAAACTCTTTAGTTGTATATATTGGCTTCGTACTTTCTCTAGGTTCAAATAGAACCTCAACTCTTTTCCCTTTAGAGTTGAATAATGAGTCATAAACTATACTCTGGCCGTTAGATTTAGAAGGATAATTGAAATTATAATTATCATCTACAAATGCAAAGCGAATTCCGTAATCATACTCCTGCACCCAATCGATATACCCATCACGACTAACCAGCTCTTCTTTATAAGGGAAGCCACCGTTTTTTTGAGTTAGTTGAACATAGCTAATAGATATACCAAGAGCAACACAAACAGCAGCTAATATAAGATTTCTATAATATGTAAACTTGGACATGCCTGATTGCCTAACGCTATATTAACGGTTAAAAAATTGTGGGGTAAAATTGAGCGAAGCGAATAGTCCGCAAGTTTTTATCCCTGTTTAATTGCTTGTTAGCTCTCGTTTACTAACTTTGCC
The DNA here is from genome assembly GCF_001401795.1 of Pseudoalteromonas sp. P1-26. NCBI lineage: Bacteria > Pseudomonadati > Pseudomonadota > Gammaproteobacteria > Alteromonadales > Pseudoalteromonadaceae > Pseudoalteromonas > Pseudoalteromonas sp. P1-26. Next base: position 42,622 of record NZ_LKDX01000036.1, read on the forward strand.
TCAACTAAAAATTCATAAAGCCCAGTAGTTATAAAGCGACCATAACTATTCTGAGTGTAACTTTCACCATCATAAACCCGATCTACAACGACAAAATACATTTCACCTCTTTTGGTAAGTGGAACCATCAGATTCAAACCTATGGTGTCGTTCTTTGTTTTAATTCTAATATATAGTTTGGTGTTTTTGGGTGGTCTCTTAGCGGTTGATGCTTGCTCCGCACTAGTAATAGCATTAATTAATAGTTCTTTTGATTGGGTGGAATTTAATGCTGAATTTGTCACATTAATATACTCAGAATTTATCGCTTCAATTGAGACAATATCTTCAAGAGTAAGACTACTAAATTTAGCTAGTTTATTTGATCCTTCTGAATTATCCCAAAAATAACCAATCCACCCATAAAAAATATAAGTGACAATTATAACAGCTAAAACATTCCTCAATAGTCAATCCTTACTTTAAAAGCTAACGCCCGTATAATGGGCGGATTAAGCTTGGCTAAAATTCGAAAGGCACAAGCGCAGCCATGCTTTTTGCGTCCTTACCATTATTAGCTTGTTATTTTACTATTACACCAATTATCAAAACGTTGCGCAAACTCTAAAGAAATATAGAAAAAGCCACCGACAATGAACGCAATTGGTACTGTCCATAATTCATGATTCCACTTCAAAGTGACACAAAGCCAAAATAAGCCAACTGTAGTAGCTCCTGCAATAGCATTCGTTACATGCGAACCTTTTGAGTGTTTAATAGGCAATGTAAACTTAGCAATTCCACGAGCTAATTCTCCAGAACCGATACAACCTATGAAATAACCGCTTAGTTCAAAGTTAACATTAAATTGCCAACCAAAAAGTGGGAATATTAGCCATAGGAATAAGAATCCAATTCCATAAGCTGCTGCAAAAACAAGAACAGTTAAAGCGGAATGTAACTCTTGTCTAGTTTGGCTATATAGGTATTTAATTAATGCTCCGAACATGTGATTGACTCAGACTCTCCGTAAAATATAACGCCCCAATCAGGGGCTGATAATAGTTTGCTAAAATTGTGTAGCGTAGCGGAACCGAGCAAACTGTTAGCAGTCCCATTACTGAATTGGCTTGTTATGTTTTCTTATACACATAGAACCTAAATATCATTGCTTGAGACAATGCCGTCAGAGCAAATAATATAGAATCCTGACTTTGAACAAAGTACAAAATTAAGCTTACTAAGATACTAACTACCACATAGACCTTGAAAGAAGCATTTGCATATTTACAAATTAACCAATGAACAGGGAAGCCAACACATAGCCACCCGACCAAAGATAGAATTAAATAGACACCCAGAAAAAGTAAACTTGATACAAATAAGCCAGCAATATCACTAGCGGTTGTGGATAGTGAACCCATAACAAGAGTTATTACAATTATTCCTAAGGCTACCCATGCCAAGCTTTTGATAATTGCGCTATCCCAGCTTCCTAAGTTCACCGCTCCTCCATGAAAATATAACGCCGTGCTAAACGGCACAAAATGCTTGGCTAAAGTTTGCTAGGAACGAGCACAACCAAGCTTTTTGTGCCCGCCATTTAAGCACTTTGTTATGTGCGTTTGTATGCATCTTCATGTGAGATGCCAAGATTTACTAATAAATCTTCAAAATAGCCAACATCTTCTAACTCACGATTTTCTTCATAAGCTAAGCACAAAATAATTCTCATCTTTGCTACTTCTGGGACAGATATGTTGTAACCATCGTTACTATCAACCCATGACCACAAATCCTCTTTTAACTGCTCAAGGTTAAGATTTATATGTTCAACCCAATAACCTTTTAGTTGTGAAAATGCACTTTTTGCCAAAGGGATTTCCGGCACACCAAGCTTCTCTACCCAAGAAATCATATGGGCTGCATACTTATAATTTTCGTTCAAGCTAGGAAACTCCCATGAGCACATAACATTTTAAATAGTGCGCAAATCACGCATATCTCTACCACACAACTGCTCATATTACTGAGTAAAGAGGAAAGTTGTAAATTCTGAATATAAAAACTATATCAAAAGAAAGTATTCAACGTCAGCTATTCACTCAAAGCTGCCCTTAGATCATTTAGGTTAACTCGTCTTGGAGCAAAAACGTTTTAGAATATTTATTTGGTAACGCCCTATCTGCTGAGCACATAACGCCTCAAGCAGAAGCAACTTTTAAGCTGGCTAAAATTAGGAGCGCAGCGACGGGAGCCAGCTTAAAATTGTCCTGTTGACTTGGCTTGTTATGTTTATTGATTAAAGTACTTTTTTAATTTCTTGTAACTAACTATACGTGAATCTATATAGCCTATTGTACCATTCCTAACTGGTACTGACTCAATTTTATAAAATTCACTCGGTAACTCTATAATCGTAGATAAGCGAGGATCCTTTGCTTCTAGACTGATAGTCAAATTTTCTCTGTTTCGACCATAAAGTTTCCAAAACGATCTACCTATTACTGATTGCTTATATTTGCCATCTTCAGTCTTTTTTAAAAATAAAAGGTGGTAACCATGAATATCATATAAGGCACTACTAACAGTGCTTAAATGCCAACTTACATTAATTTCATTAGAGCTTTGAGAGCCTTTTAATAAATCAACTATTATTACTTTTGTCGTCCCATGACCATCATCGACTACTTCAATATTCTTAATTTTTACTAAAGCAACTATTTCAGAACCATCAACTAAACTTTCCCAAGTTACAGGTCCAATTTTTGCGTATAAAGCGGCTGGATAAAATAAGAATAAGAATATAATTAACCTAGTAGACACTTCCCCCTCCATAGAAACATAACGCTTTGCTTAGGGGCAATTAACGGTTGGCTAAACTTGCGCGAAGCGCCAAGCCAACTGTTAATTGTCCCAGTGAGTTTACGAACGAACTTGAGCAACTTGTTAGACGTAATCATCGCCAAGGTACATTGCTTGACTGTTTAAAAAAAGTACCATCTGTTTGAGTAACCCAATCTAGGTAATAGTAAAACTCTGTATTTTCGAAGTTACCAAGCGCAAGCCAACGTTCACGAGTAAACAACGCTGTATGTGTATGCTTTACAACCTTCGTTATTTTCAAAGGCGAGTTTTCTGGAATGCTAATAACATGCTCGCCTGACTGGCACTTTTCGAATCCCCAGTTAATAACCAATTGATTGGTTAATTCACTATCCAGGTTATTACCACACACAAACAAAGGCTTCGTGGATGAAACAGAGCCCATACTTATATTTACGAAATCTTTGTTTGACACATCTTCTATGGAAGAACAAGCAGAAACAAAGAAAGCTAAAATTAAGGTGAATATTCTCATTACGTATAACGCTTAGCTAACAGGCAAAATTGAATAAGCTACAATTGAGCGAAGCGACGAGCTTATTTAATTTTGTCCTAGTTTAGCGACTTGTTTATAACACGATTTCACCGGATAAAACTTGTTTGAAACAAATCTCTTCATTTAAACCTTTGTTTTTATCAGGGTACCAACATTGATCCAGAGTTTTATAAGTATCAGCTAGAGGTAAAGGTTTAATGTTCTTCGCTTGTAGTTGACATTGTGCCTTATAAAAATAACGATAAGAAAGAATGTCATACTCCATTTGATCGGATATATCGATTTCATACACTTCTTTAGCTATTGCTTTAGTTTCATCGAGACTAAACCCAGCTTTTTCAAATGCGTCATGATGCACTAAGCCAAGCATTCTCCAATCACCTAACTCTTTATCTTTTTGAGTTTTATTTGTTTCCTTAAGTGCCCATTTAGTAGCAACCATAGGCCCTACAGTCTCAGCAATTAAGTCGCATTTAGAGTTTTTAGGTTGTACCTGCACTTTTGAAACATTTGATGTCGAATTACATCCAGCAACAGTGAATACAATCAGGGATAATATTAAATTACGCATCCGTTCCTCATAGTGTTATAACGCCTTACTAATGGGCGTAAAATGCTTGGCTAAAATTAGCGGCGAAGGAGCGCAAGCCAAGCGTTTTACGTCCTTTTGAGTAACTTGTTATATTCACGAAAACACCTTGTCGATGGACTCCCTGTCATAATCGAGTATTAAATGATTATGACTCTTATACAGAGAATCTAAAGGTTCTCTGCGATTTGAAACTACATCCATACCTCGGTCATCATAGAGGTTTAATACAAGTTGCTTTGTTCTGTTTATCAGATAACACTCCCCATTGAGATGAGGCCTTAAACTAGAAAAGTCAGTGTTAATTGCAGCTTTAAAAAGTTGCTCGGTGTTTATTTCAGTAGTTTTGATACCCGAAATAGTTGCTCTTTTCCAGCATTCACTTTTGTAATCTAAGTCTTCAGAATAGATTTCCCGATGATCGGATAGATCGATTTTGGCATTATCGAGTGAGTGCAACTGCTTGAAGATAAAACTGCGCTTCTTTATTTTTCTTCGTCCGTCAGAAAAAATTTGATACGCAATAGCAATGTTATCACTTGGCTCAAATACAGCGTGGAAGATACTCATTGCTCTTTCTAGTGCAACGCTAAAATACTCACTATTTAAAGACTTACTTTCATCCTTCCAAATTTCTAGATCGGATGGACCTATCTCAAATCTCAATCCAAAAGGACATTTATAAAACAACGATCGTTCTAATTTGATTTCAGGGTCATCCATTTACTCAGTACTTCCAAAGTGAATATAACGCCTTACTAATGGGCGCATAAATGCTTGGCTAAAATCAGCGACGAAGGAACACAAGCCAAGCGTTTTGTGTCCTTTTGAGTAACTTGTTAGTAGCCTTTTGCAAACTGCCAAAAGTCGCGGTTACCGTAAAGCACCCAACTTAAATTTTGAGGGACTAAATAAAAATAAAGAATTTCAGTAGACTCCTGAAAATTATTAAAGTCTGCCCAGTTTAAATTGAACTCGGCATTTAGCCTGTTAGTTTTCCCAGTTGCTTTATACATGCGCTCAAAAGACTCAAAAGCAAATACTTCATCACTATTCTTATACTCAGATGTCTCTGAAAATACTTTCAGAAAGAGCTCTTTTGACATCCAGCTCCCACTGACAGAGATTGGGTATTTTATCACTTCCCAATTAGGTGATTTAAGAGTCAGTTCCAGATCCCTGCTGACATCAATGATTGACTTTAAGTCGTCAAATTCCACCAAAGCCTCCGAGGCTACTAACGCCGCAAATTAACGGCTAAAAACAGTTGGCTAAAATTTGTGAGGTACGAACAAAGCCAACTATTTTTTGTCCGCACTTTTAATTTGCTTTGTTAGAAAGTCTGGATTCTATACTCAAGACTTTTATTTCTAAGTTGAAAAGTTACAACACGGCTATATTCGTCATAACTTACGATTTGATTCATAGTCTTACTTTTAAAATAGTCACCAATCTCACTAGCTAAAATATCTCTAGA
>NZ_LKDX01000037.1:0-43578 GCF_001401795.1 Pseudoalteromonas sp. P1-26
TATAATACATCCTTAATTTTTCGAGTCAACACTTAATTTTAAACTTTCTTTTTAGACCGTTTTAAACCGAAGTTTTACTTAACTCTCTGCTACGTTGTTCAGCATCTTTCGTTGCTGCCCGCCGTGTCAGTGGATGCGCATTATAGGGATGCGAAGAATTAACGCAAGCACTTTTTGTAGAAAACTACTAAAAACTTACCTTTCGCGCAAAAAACAAGCTAAAGGCAGTAAAAAACACAGTTTGCTGTACAAAATACAGTCAACTTTTCTCGAGAGGATCTTAAGTATTATCGAAATTAGGTAATACGCAAGTTTTTAAATAAAAAAAAGCGCCACAATCTTAGTGGCGCTTTTATCAATCAACTCTGAATTAGTACAAGATACTATATAACTTACGACGATACTTAGATGCCAAGGCATCGCCATCAGGTAAAGAAGCGATAATTTCTAGATAGGTTGGTTTTGCATCTGCGTAGTTAAGATCTTTTTTAAGTACATTAAATAGCATCTCTAAAGCTTCTTCTTTACGACCCGCGCTATTAAGAGCATTACTTAGTTCTACTTTTATCTCTAAATCATTTGGGTATTTTTCAACTTTATCCTGCAGTGCTTTTATCTCTGGTGAATCTGTTGCTGCTAATGCTTGTTCACATTTTGCTTGGATATTTGTGAAATACGCATCACGTTCATTTTCTGCAACCGAATCTAATAATGCTTGTGCATCTTCTAATTTATGAATTTGAATACAGATATCAGCTAAAACTAACTTTACCCGTGTATGGTTTGGATCAAGCTCATAAGCCTGCTTTGCATAGTTAAAAGCATTATTTAAATCTTGATTGATTAACGCTTGCTTAGCTTGCTCTAGTAATAACTCGTGTTGAGCTGGTAAATGTTTGGCTAGCGCATCGCGAATTTGCTGCTCTGTTTGAGCACCCGGTAACATATCTACAGGCGCTGATTCTTTTAACATCACAAGCGTAGGTAATGCTTGTAAACCAATTTGCTGCGCAAGTTGCCCTGCAAGAGCTTGCTCAACATCACAATCTAATGTTGCTACTAATAAATGCTCACCATACTCATTTGCTATTTTCTCTAAAATTGCAGCTTGCTGATGACACTCTGGGTTTTGCGCAGAGTAAAAAGTAAGTAGCACTAGTTTTTCAGCGGACGTTTCACCCAGTGCTTGCTGCAAATTTTGCTGGGTAAGTTTTATCATATTATTCATTTGATCGATTGCACTATATAAGTATTTAGGTTTTTATATAGTGGCAAACATAACAATTACAAGCCCCACGGGTCGAGGTCATTATGAAATTATCTGCTATTTCTGCAGCTTTATTACTTCTTAGTCCATTCGCACAAGCAACAACGCTCGATTTAAATCTCAAAAAAACTATGCCTGAGATTGAAAAGCTTTATTTAGATTTACATCAATCTCCCGAGCTGTCTTACCACGAAAAACAAACAGGTCAAAAGCTAGCAAAGCAATTAAAACAGCTGGGCTTTACTGTTACTGATAATGTGGGTGGTTACGGCGTTGTTGGTATTTATGAAAACGGTGATGGCCCTACAGTAATGATCCGCACAGATACTGATGGATTACCAATTGTTGAGCAAACAGGAAAACCTTACGCCTCTAAAGTGACTGTAACAAATAATGCTGGTGCAACAGTTGGCGTAATGCATGGTTGTGGTCATGATATTCACATGAGTTCATTTATTGGCACAGCACAACAGTTAATGACACATAAAGATCAATGGCAAGGTACGTTAATGATGGTCGCACAACCTGCAGAGGAAGTAGGCGGTGGTGCAAAAGCAATGCTTAAAGAAGGGCTTTTTACTAAGTACCCTACTCCAGACCATGTTATTGGTTTACATGTAAGTGCGAGTGTTCCTGCTGGTAAAGTTAGCATGAAAACTGAGTATACGATGGCAAGTGTTGACTCTGTTGATATTACTGTAAAGGGTAAAGGCGGTCACGGTGCCTATCCACATACAACAATAGACCCTGTTGTGATTGCTTCACGTATTGTATTGGCACTGCAAACTATTACTAGTCGCGAATTGTCACCACTTGAACCGTCAGTGGTCACTGTTGGCTCAATTCATGGTGGCTCTAAACACAATGTCATTTCTGATGAAGTAAAACTACAGCTCACACTTCGCAGTTATAACCCTGAAGTACGTTTGCAACAAATCGCGGCGATTAAACGAATTTCTAAAGGTATCGCATTAAGTGCTGGCCTTGATGAAAGCTTAGCGCCTGAAGTATATGTACATGAAGATGAGTCAATTCCTTCGACTTACAATAACCCTGCACAAACCAATGTAGTGCGTTCAGCAATTGCTAATGCTATTGGTGAAGACAATGTTCTTGAAACTGAAGCTGTAATGGCTGGCGAAGACTTTGGTCTATACGGTCGTACAGAGCAGCACGTGCCAATTACTTTGTTTTGGTTAGGCGGTGTTGAACCGAGTCAATATGATGCAGCAATGCAATCTGGCGCAACATTACCTTCTTTACACTCAAGCAAGTTTGCACCTGATTACAAGAAGGCTCTTCCTACAGGGATTACAGCGATGAGTAATGCTGCGGTTGCCCTATTCAACAAAAAATAGTTTAGGCTGACTTAGCTCTAGGCTTAGTTTTTCTTTTAAAACGTCGCTTTTGCGGCGTTTTTGGTAACTGAGCAAAGACTTGGCTGTCGCACTGCTTGGCTTGCTCAACTAAAGCATGTAACTCTGCCAACAATGGTGTTAAAAATTGCTGATAACTCATGTGTTGCTCAGCTATATTCCCTAACGATGCTTCCCACTTAGCTGTTAAGTCAGGGCTAGCAAGCTGCTCTGGTAATGTACTTATAAGAGCTTTGCCTGTTGCGGTAGCTAGAATGTTTTTACCCTGACGCTCTAAAAAGCGTCGTTTAAATAAAAGCTCAAGAATACCAGCCCTTGTAGCCTCAGTGCCTAAGCCATCAGTTTCTTTGAGGATCTTTTTAATTTCTGGGTCTTTCACATAGCGGCTGATGCCTGTCATAGCACTCAATAAGGTAGCATCAGTAAAATGCGCTGGCGGTGTCGTCATTTTGTCTACCACTTCACCTTGATTGCAATGTAGCGACTGACCTTTTTCAAGTGGCGGTAAGGTTTGCTCATCTTTTAACTCTGTTTTGCCCATTAATGTTTTAAAGCCTAAGCTAACATCTTGCTTAGCAGCAGCTTTAAAAAGCCCACCCGCAATTTCAACCGTTACTTTAGTTTCGTTAAATATATAGTCTGGATAAAACTGAATTAAATAATGACGGCAGATCAACCGATAGATTTTTTGTTCATCACTATTTAATGATGCTGAGCGAAGCTGTTTTTCAGTAGGAACAATAGCGTGGTGAGCTGCAACCTTGCTGTCATTAAAACATTTACTCCGCTTATTGGTATCAGCTTGCTTGCAAGCTTCATTTACTTGACCTTCATTATTAGTGATGGCGGCAATAATACTCGCTGCATCTTTATGATGCTCTTTTGGTAAATAGCGGTTATCTGAACGAGGGTACGTAATTAACTTATGACGCTCATACAAGCTTTGACAGGTATCTAGCACCTTTTGTGCTGGCATTGAAAAAGCCTTTGCCGCATCAATTTGTAAAGCCGACAAGTTATAAGGCAGTGGCGCTTGTTGCTTTTTTTGCTTTTGTTCAAGCTCAACTACTTTCGCTGGCTGATTAGTTATGCGTGACACAACATTTTCAGCAAGCCCTCTATGTAATACCCGCCCTTCTTCATCTTGATAAGGTTCACATGCTTTACTTGGCTGCCACTTTGCAGAAAATACTTGCTGCTGCTGAGTTTCAAGATGAGCTAATACTTCATAAAAAGGTTTCGCTACAAAGTTAGCTATTTCATTATCACGATTTACAACTAGACCTAAAATAGGAGTTTGAACACGCCCAACAGATAACACATTACCAAACCCAGCTTTTTGCCCAGCAAGCGTATAAGCGCGAGTTAAATTCATGCCAAATAGCCAATCGGCACGTGAGCGAGCTAAAGCCGATACACTCAATGGAATAAAATCGCGATTCGATTTTAAATTATTCAGCGCTTTTTTAACTGCACCTAAGTTTAAGTCGCTGATCAAGAGTCGTTGAATTTGCTGTTTTTTAACTTGGCTAAGTTTAACCTGTTCGATCACTTCATCAACCAATAGCTGGCCTTCCCTATCAGGGTCGCCGGCATGAACAATTATATTTGCCTGCTTGATTAGCTTTTTTAATACAGTGAGTTGTTTACGTGTTTTTGATTTAGGCTTTAATTGCCACTGTTCAGGCACGATAGGTAAATGCTCAAACCGCCACTTTTTAAAACTTGCATCGTAGTCATCGGGTTCTGCTTGTTCAAGCAAATGACCAATACACCATGAGACACAATCACCATTACCTAGCTCTATATAGCCATCATGCTTTTTTTGTGGTTTTGGCAGTGCATCTGCAATGGCTCGCGCCAAGGATGGTTTTTCGGCAATGTAAAGTTTCATAACGCAACACTAAATACTGTTTTTATAAACAGTAGTCTAGCACAGGATTTTTAACGAAGAAACGCCTTATGCTTGCTGGCTTCGTCGAGTAAAGAGGTAGATAAGCGGTAGGTAACATACGACCACAGTACCAATATTGATTAGCGGTAGCAGGGTCTTGTACATGTAGGTGCTGTAAGACAAATCCCAAAGGTGGCGGTCAACTAAACGGAACAACTGTAGAATGGGCGCCATTATCACAACCAACTGCCCTAAAACACTTTGCCATAAGTAGACTTTATCTTTAATACCCAAGTAAGCAATGATTGCCATCCAAGCAATATCATTAAAAGCCCAGACTACATAGCGCCAGATATAGATATCATCAAACTCTCTTAAAGCAGAATAAATAAGAGTTCCATAAAGGAAAAAAGCAGCAGTAATGATAGAGAAATAAAAAGCGGGCCAATCTTTACGAAGGTAAAAAATAATAATAGCCGGGCTCAAAATGAACACCCAGCTATTGCTTAATATAACTCTAATTTCTACAAACCAATCAGGCAAAATGCAGTGCCTTAATCAGTTTTATCATCATCACCGCCATCACCATTGCCTGGCATATAGCTATATTTATCAACTTTTTTCATTTTTATACTCCATTACATGTGTTAATGAAGTTTCACTTTAATTGATTTATTGCCTTACATCAATAGGGTCAGACTCGTGTGCTTTACCTTGCATAATAGAGATTTCAACACGGCGATTACGCTTGCGATCTTCATCGGTCACATTCGGTACAAGAGGCCTTGTTTCTGCGTGACCTACCACCATCATACGAGATTTATCAAAACCGGGCGCTTTTTCCATTTCACTGGCAACTGCCACCGCACGTTTTGATGATAAATCCCAATTATTAGTATAAAGTTCATTCGATACTTGGAAGTCATCAGTGTGACCTGACACGGTTATTTCACCCGGCACATCTTTTAACAGCGTAGCAATATCACGAATAATAGGTTTAAATTTTGGCTGTAAAAAAGCACTACCTGATGGGAATGAGCCATTCTCACGGATACGAATAATAATTTGCTGACCTAATGACTCGAGCTCAATCGCACCATCCATAATTTGCTGTTCTAGTTGCTGAGCAATTTTCTTCACAAGTTCATTTGTTTGTTCTTGATCAGCTGCTGAAATTGACTGTTCTAAAGCTTGTTGCTGAGCCGTACTTTGCGATTCACCACCACGTTTATTACCGCGCTGTTCTTGTCGACCACCGGCAGAGCTTTCGTCGCCAGCCTGAAACTCAAGCATTTGTTGCGTCATTTCTACGGTTTGTTGTTGAATCGTTTCAATAGGAGTGGGTTCAGGTTTACCCGGAGTGAACTCCATGGCAATGACCGAGGTTCCCTTTGGAATATCTTTTACTTCAATTTTATTTTGTACACCGAAAGCAAACTTCATGGAGCCGGCAATTTGCTTAAACTTCAGTACGTCCATTTCTGAGAAAGCAAGCAAGAGTACAAAGAAGCACATTAATAATGACATTAAATCTGCGAAGGTTCCCATCCACGCGGGTAAACCCGGTGGTGGACATTTGCACTCTTGATCTGACATGCCCTACTCCTCGGTATCAACTTTACGTTTTGATTCAGCTAAGTAGTTTTTCAAGATACCTTCAATTACTTTCGGGTTTTGACCATCTTGAATACCTAGTACCGCGTCGAGAATTAAACGTTGATTAAGCGCTTCCTCGTCTTTACGTAGCTCTAGTTTTACCTGAATTGGAATAGCAACAACGTTTGCTAAGAACGCACCATAGAGAGTAGTTAAAAGTGCAACCGCCATTGCAGGGCCGATTGCTTTTGGGTCATCCATGTTTGATAACATAGCAACCAAACCGATTAGCGTACCGATCATACCCATCGCAGGGGCAATATCGGCAAGTGATTTAAATAACCCAGCCCCTAGTTCATGACGGTTAGCTGTAAGAGAAATATCTTTTTGTAGGGTGGCACGAACAACATCAGCATCATGACCATCCACTAACATATCGACCCCTTTGCGCATAAAACCGTTGGGGATTTCGGCTTCTTCTAATGCTAAGAAACCACCTTTACGTGCTGAATCAGCTAATTCTACTGCTTTTTCAATTAATTCTTCTGGAGATTCGATTTTGAACATAAAGGCTTTTGCAGCGACTTTACCTATGCCCAAAAATTGCCCCATAGTGAAATTCGATAATACGATAAAAATCGAACCACCAAATACAATGACCACCGAAGGCGTGTTGTAAAACATTGCAACTTGGCCGTCACTACTTAACACCATCGACATAGCAATTAAGCCTATGGCACCAAGAATACCTATTATGGTTGCTAAATCCACATACCCCTCCAGAGGAACAATTACACGACACCCTCAGGTATCAAATTTTTATTATTAACTGCTTATCGGCAAGCAGTTGAAATACTTAAATCATTAAATGAATTAATTTTATTTTAATGTAAGATTTTTAAGCTACAAGTTTAAGCTGTATCTAAAACCGTAAAAATAGCATATTGAAAATGGATTATGCGTAAAAAAACACATCATTCTTTGACCTAGTTTAGCATTCCCCCTAAAATTGGCCTCACTTTCTAACAGCTATCGAGGCCACAATGGCAACAAAGAAACCAGAAAACTTAAGCTTTGAAGAAGCGCTGGATGAATTATCTCAAATTGTTGCACAAATGGAGCAAGGTGAATTGTCACTAGAACAATCGCTAAAACAATTTGAACGCGGCATTGCACTGGCGAATGCTTCGTCTGGTAAGTTACAGCAAGCCGAACAAAAGGTTGCCATTTTAATGGGTAACGATAGCCAAGCTCCTCTTAGCAATTTTGATTCAAACTTGGACTAATTAAGTGCAATTAAAAGAACAACTACAACGCGCTCGTGAAGACGTTGAAGCACATTTAAATCGCTATTTCGAACTACCACTTAATACCGAAAAAACCATCAAAGAAGCCACCCATTACGGTGTTTTAAATGGTGGTAAGCGCTTACGTCCATACCTTGTATACGCAACGGGTCGAATGATGGGCGCAGACAAGACCGATCTTGATATTCTTGCTGCCGCTATTGAGTGTATTCATAGCTACTCTTTAGTCCATGATGACTTACCTGCCATGGATGATGATGACTTAAGACGTGGCCGCCCTACCTGTCATATTGTTTATGGCGAAGCGCAAGCCATACTCGCGGGCGATGCATTACAAACGCTGGCATTTGATTTAATTGCCAACCATCAATTTGCCGTTCCTGCGAGCCAGCAAGTAAAAATGATTGCCTCATTAAGCAAAGCCTCAGGTATTGAAGGTATGGTAGGTGGGCAAGCACTGGATATTGAAGCGACCGATAAAGAAATTACCGTTGCGCAGTTAGAGCGCATTCATCAGCTAAAAACGGGCGCCTTGCTTAATTGTGCTATTACACTTGGTGCATTGAGTGCAAAAAGCTGTGATGAACATACTCTCGCGCAATTAAACCTATTTGGCCAAGCAATAGGGCTAGCTTTTCAGGTACAAGACGATATCCTTGATGTAGAAGCTGATACTGAAACATTAGGTAAGCCACAAGGCTCAGATATTGCGGCTAATAAAGCAACTTACCCTGCTTTATTAGGTATGGCTGGTGCAAAGCAAAAAGCACAAGATTTACTAGCTCAAGCTCATCAAGCTCTTGAGGCAATTGATTACGACACCAGCGAACTGGCGAGCCTTGCTAGCTATATCGTTGAACGTAATTATTAATGCCTAAAAAAGAAAGACAAAATAACTAAAAAATCAGAGCAGCAATGGGCTATAATGCACTCTGGTTAGCGAAGGATGTATAAAAAATCATGACACTTGATAGTAGCAAGTATCCATTATTAAGTTTGGTTGACGAACCAGCACAGCTGCGTGATTTAGCGCAAGACAAGTTACCTGCGTTTAGTAAAGAGTTACGCGAATACCTACTTAATTCAGTTTCGCAAAGTAGTGGTCATCTAGCATCAGGTTTAGGCACTGTTGAACTAACCGTTGCGCTGCATTATGTTTATAACACTCCTGAAGATCGTTTAGTATGGGATGTGGGTCATCAAGCATATCCGCACAAAATCTTAACGGGTCGTCGTGACCAAATGCATACTATTCGTCAAAAAGACGGTTTGCACCCTTTCCCATTCCGTGAAGAAAGCCCTTACGATACATTTAGTGTTGGCCATTCGAGCACCTCTATTTCAGCAGCCTTAGGCATGGCCATTGCTGCCGAAAAAGAAGGTAAAGATCGTAAAACAGTTGCTGTTATTGGCGATGGTGCGATCACTGCTGGTATGGCATTTGAAGCGATGAACCACATGGGTGATGTTAACCCTAACGTGTTAATTATCTTAAACGATAATGAAATGTCGATTTCAGAAAACGTAGGTGCACTAAACAATCACTTTGCCCGTATTTTATCTGGCAGCTTCTACACCAATATTCGTGAAGGCAGTAAAAAGCTTCTTTCTGGTTTACCGCCAGTGAAAGAACTTGCTAGCCGCATGGAAGAACACTTAAAAGGTATGGTCATTCCGGGCACTTTCTTTGAAGAGTTAGGCCTAAACTACATCGGCCCAATTGATGGCCACGATGTTAATATGATGGTTGATACCTTACGTAATATGCGCAACCTTAAAGGTCCGCAATTACTACATATTAAAACGCAAAAAGGTAAAGGTTATAAGCCTGCTGAAGCAGATCCAATTGGCTACCACGGCGTACCAAAATTTGATCCGAGCATGTCGAAATTACCAAAATCAAAACCGGGCGCTGCCACATTCTCAAATGTGTTCGGTGACTGGTTATGCGATATGGCAGCTCAAGACGACAAGCTAATGGCAATTACCCCTGCCATGCGTGAAGGCTCAGGCATGGTACGTTTTTCTAAAGAGTACCCAGCGCAATACTTTGATGTAGCAATTGCTGAGCAACATGCTGTAACGCTTGCAGCTGGTCTTGCTTGTGAAGGGTTGAAGCCTGTTGTTGCTATTTATTCAAGCTTTTTACAACGTGCGTACGACCAACTTATCCACGATGTAGCATTACAAAACTTACCTGTTCTATTTGCTATTGACCGTGCCGGTATTGTTGGTGCTGATGGTGAAACTCACCAAGGCGCCTATGACTTAAGCTTTATGCGCTGTATTCCTAATATGATCATCATGGCGCCTAGCGACACTAACGAGTGCCGCCAAATGCTTTACACTGGCTACCAATGCAATCAACCTGTTGCTGTTCGTTACCCACGTGGTAGTGCCGGCACCTGTGAGGTTGAATCAACCATGAGTGCAATTGAAATTGGTAAAGCGCGTAGCATCAAACAAGGTAATAAAGTGGCCATCTTGTCGTTTGGTACGCTGTTAGAGAACGCCAAAGAAGCTGCTGAAAAGCTTAACGCAACAGTGATTGATATGCGCTTTATTAAGCCTCTTGATACTGACGCTATCAGTGAATTACTTGGCAACCATGATGTAATTGTTACTCTAGAAGACAACGCCATTGCAGGCGGTGCGGGTTCTGCTGTAAATGAATACTTAGCTGCAATCAAAGCGGATGTGACTATCTTAAACTTAGGGATTCCAGATGAGTTCATCAAGCATGGCACGCAAGATGAAATGCACGCCGAAATGGGCCTAGATGCTAATGGTATTTTAACTAGCATCAAAGCGTTCATGGCTTAAGCCAAACAGCATTCACTAAAAAGGAGCCTTAAGGCTCCTTTTTTAATACCAATAGAAACGCTAGCGCATCCAAATTTTAATATCGGCTAAACCATTAGCTTGTAGTGCACTAAGCTGCTGATCAACATTGTGGCTTTGTTCGAACTCAAAGGCATCTAATTGCTCGTCAAAGGTAATGTTGGCAACGCCATCACCACCGCGCTTTTTCACTTGATGCAATGCAATATCAGCAAGGTTAACTGAGGTTTCCCAACCAATAACTTGGCCACCTAATAAAGGTAAAGGATAGAAAGACCAGCCAACCGACGCAGTAATCGTGGTCGATTCTCCATTCGGTAATCTAAATGGGTTTGCTGCAATTGCTTCACATAAATCGGCCACATAATTGTCTATTGCTGTGCGTTTGAAATCACGTAGTAAGAGTAAAAACTCATCGCCACTCCAACGTGCAACATAGTCAGAACCTTGAGTACGGCTATTCAGTAAAGTCGCCATTTGCTGTAAGCAGCTATCGCCGGCGAGCGGGCCATATGCATCATTAATGCGACTGAAGTTATCAAAGTTAATTATCAATAGCACGAGCGACTTACCCTGCGCTTGCAATGATTGCGAGTTACGCTGGAAGTGTTCGATATCTTTAGGGAGCTGATCAAACAAGAAGCGGCGGCTACGTAGGCCTGTAAGCTCATCTGAGTGACTAACTAACTTAAGCTGTGAGTTCACTTGATTAAGCTTATCGTTAGCTTCTCGAAGCTCTACGGTACGTTCTGTTACTAAGCTTTCAAGGGCTAATTGCTTACGTTTCTCTTGCGCTCTAAATACCCAAAATACAAGGTAGAACAGTAAAATAAAGCTACTAGTGATCAAGAGTCTAAAATAAATAGTCTCATCAAAACGGCGCGGCACTACAAAGCTGTACTCAGTACGACGTGCTTTTTGCCAATCTTCACCACGGCGTTTTGCTTCAAGTTGGAATAAAAACGACCCCGGCGGTAAGTTGGTATAGATTGCCTCACGACGAGTATTGGCATAACGCCAGTCACTGTCTAGGCCACTTAAACGGTAACGGAACTCAATACTTGAAGGAGCATAATAATCAATCGCAGTGTATTTTAACGTTACATCGCGTTCATCAATTTGTAGCTCTGGCTTACTGCCTAAAGTAGCTGTACTTAAATGACGAAGCGGCGTGATCAAGCTTTCAATACGAGGCTTAAGTGCTTGTACACCAAAAAGCTCAACGCTCTTTGGTATTTCTACCACACCTTGTAGGCTTGGATACCAAATAGAGTTACCTGTATCTGCTACAGCATCATGACCCAGACCAGCACAACACTGACTTGCTTTACCATCAAGTTGACGGTCGAACGATGAGATCACTTGTTCTACTTTTAAGCTCTCGATATCAGTACCAAACTGCTCGACTGGCATGCGGTATACACCCTTCATGGTACTGACCCAGATACGTTTTAATTGCTTGTCGTAAACAAGACTAAAAATAGAGCCATACGGCAGACCGTCTGTTGCATCTAACTGACGCCACTGGCCTTTGGTACTGCGATAAAATAAACCATCGTTAAGTGAGCCAATTAATATCCCCACCCCTTCAATATTCAAAATACTGGTAACGTAGGCACTTTCTAAGCTGGTTTGGTCGCCAATTTTTTCAATCCCGCGGTCGGTAAAGTAATAAGCCCCTTTACTGGTGCCAATTAAGCCAAAGTTTTGCTCATCCAGAACATAGGTAATAAATTTACTGCTTAAGAAAGCATTGTATGCAAAGGGTGTTAAACCACCGTAGCTTAAGCGGTACATACCACGGCCAGTACCGAGCCAAAAACCGCCTTTGCTAGAACGGCTAATTGCGAATACTGGGTTATCGCGCAGTGCTCGCCCCGGCACCGTATACAAGTTTTGGTTTTCGTAATAAAACACACCGCGGCCTGTTGCGATGTACAAACGGTCACCATCAAATTGTAAGTCGTGCACTGCTGCTCGACCAAACTGGTTACTCGGAATTTGATTTACAAAATTCTTGTTGTAATCGAAGTAACCAACACCGCTGCGGTTAGCCACCCATAATTTGCCATCAGGTGCTTGGCTAATTGCCATCACCGCTTCGGTCATATTTGAGATAGCTGAGTGACGTTCAATACGCCCTTCGTGAGCAAGCCATAAGCCTTCACTGAAGCTTGCCAGCCAAATGTTATTTTGATTGTCACGGAAAATATCGGCAAACCAAATGCTTTGATCGAGCTGGCTTGGCTCAACCCATTGCCAATCCCCTGAGTTATCACGAAATAACAGTCGGCCATAGGTCGAAATCCAGAGCGCTCCATCTGAGTCGCTCATAAACTTATAAACGGCAGAGTTACTGGCATTTGGCAGTGGGAATGGACGCAGCTCGTCATCTAAATCAAGGAAGTAGGCACCCAGCTCTGAGGCAAGGTATAAGTTCCCTTCAAGCCAAGCCATATCATGAATAATTGTTTGTGCTAAACGCTCAGGTAATGAAACTTTGGCAGTCAGCTCTAATCGTAATTTAGCAAAGTCAGAAGAGGTATTGGTTAAACGCAATAAATGACGCTCATTGACCAGCCAAATGCCTTCTGGCGACAACGCCATTTGGCTCACTGAACCAACAATTTGCGTAATTGCAGTGGCATTAGATACAGGTACAATTAACGCTGAGTTTTGATTGAGTGTGACTTGATTTCGAGCAACGTAATAAAGGCCATTCGCTGCAATCCATATACTGCCTTTGGAGTCTTCAAGAATATCGCGAACCGGACCTTTAACGTTAAAGGTTTGCGACATCATGGTTTTAGGATCAAGTGTTACCAAGCCATTTTTGGTACCAACCCAAAGTAACCCAGTACTATCAACTAATAGCTTATTAATACCATTACTTGGTAGGAAATCGCTGTTTTGCGTATTGAAGTTAGTGAAGGTGTTACCATCAAAGCGGCTTAAGCCAAACTGAGTACCTAGCCACATATAACCTTGCTCATCTTGAGCAATGCTTTTTAAAGATTGCGATGGCAAGCCATTTTGGATGTTCCACTGTTTGACGACATAGTCAGTAATAGATGCAAACGCAGACGTGCTGCAAAGCATCAACAAACAGACAACTAGAAATCGCATCATATACTTGCCACCAAGTAACACTTAACTCATCGTTTAAAAAGGCAAATAGCCTGCTTTAAACAAGGCTTGAACACAAATTAATGAAAATATACCTGCTAAAATATCATCAGCCATGATGCCCAAGCCACCGTGTAAACGTCTATCTAGAATTCGGATAGGGCCTGGTTTAGCGATATCAAAAAAGCGGAACAATAAAAAACCAACCAACAGTGACTGCCAACTCAGTGCAGCACCAATCATGGTGATATAATAACCAGCAACTTCATCCCAAACAATGGCTGGATGATCATGTACCCCTAAGTCATCTGCTGTTTTACCACATGCCCAAATACCAAATACACTGATCACGATGGCAAACACAATCTGTAACCACAGTGGAAAGTACATAGTAGTAAAAATAAGTGGCAAGGCAGCAAAGGTACCAAAGGTGCCAGGTGCTTTAGGGGCAAGGCCTAAGCCAAAACCCAAACCAAAAAATTGGTGTGGGCGTTTTAAATTGAATAATCGGTTACTGCTCAAACCGGCTCCTTCGTAAAGTGCTGAAAGCCCTTACCTTGATAATTAAATTGCTCACCATCAAGTAATAGCTCAATCTCACCTTCGCCACTTTTAATTTGACCTACACAACTTGCTTCAACACCATATTGGCGTAGCTTCATATCAACCATGCTTTTATTGCTTTCTGGCACAGTAAACAGCAGCTCGTAGTCGTCACCGTAATTTAAGATATAGTCAAATTGCTCTGCTCGTGGAATCGACGAGTTTAATGCATCAGAAACAGGCACTTTATCAACATTGATCACCGCACTAACTTGCGATAGCGCTAAAATATGGCCCAAGTCAGCTAATAAGCCATCGGAAATATCAATTGCTGCAGAGGCAGCGCCTCGCAGAACCTGACCAGCTGCAACACGTGGAGTCGGATAATCAAAGCGATTATTTAAATAGCTTAAGTGTTCAGGGGCGATATCGAGGCCTTGTTTACGGGCTTCAATGGCTACACCAGCATCACCTAATGGACCTGTTACATAAATCCAATCGCCAACTTTAGCACCGCTACGGCGCAGTGCTTTGCCTTCAGGCACGATACCTTTAGCACAAATCGTAATAGTTAAAGGGCCTTGAGTGGTATCACCACCAATGATTTGCACATTGAAGTACTCTGCAATTTCATGCATGCCTTCAGTGAACTCTTCAAGCCACTCTATATTTGCTTCAGGCAAAGTTAGGCCTACCGAAATCCACGTAGGTTCAGCGCCCATTGCCGCAAGATCACTTAAGTTAACAGCTAAAGCTCGATGCCCAAGGGCACGCGCAGAGATGTCATCAAAAAAGTGTACGCCCGCAACTAAGGTGTCTGTTGTTACCGCCAATTGACAGTTTTCAGGCACAGTTACTAAGGCACAATCGTCACCAATACCTAGGTTCACATCACGGCGAATAATGCCACGCCCCTTAAAGTAACGATTGATTAGTTCAAATTCCTTCATACACAAAAAAGCCGGCCCAAGCCGGCTCTCCTTTACGGGGTTACTTACTTACGCAGTTCTTTCACTGCTTTATCAAGTACACCGTTGACAAACTTATGGCTGTCTTCAGCACCAAACATCTTAGCAAGCTCAATGCCTTCATTGATTGCCACTTTGTAAGGTACGTCTTCACGGAATTTCAACTCATAGCCAGACAGACGTAAAATTGCTTTTTCGACCATGTCTAACTCATCAGCTGGGCGTGCTAAATGTGGCGCAACGATTTCATCTAATTGCTTACAGTTAACAACAACACCGCGTGCTAGGTCTTTGAAATATTCGACGTCGATCTTAGTCACATCATTTTCAATTAACATTTGCTGTTCAATATCAGCAATTGGGTTACCGCTTAACTGCCAAGAGTATACGGCTTGAAGTGCTAAGATACGTGCTTTACGTCTTGCTGCTGGTTTCACAGAGATTCCTTAAACTTAAATTTTGTCTAACACATTAACCATTTCAAGCGCACCTAAAGCAGCTTCGCCGCCTTTGTTACCCATTTTGGTACCTGCGCGCTCAATTGCTTGCTCAATGCTTTCAGTGGTTAATACGCCAAATGCAACCGGGATATCATACTCAAGAGATACTTGCGCAAGACCTTTGTTTGATTCGCCAGCGACTAAATCAAAGTGTGGTGTACCACCTCTGATCACTACGCCTAAAGCGATGATTGCATCGTGTTCTTTCTTTGCTGCAACGCGTTTCGCTGCTAAAGGTAATTCAACGGCACCTGGTACGTAAACAACTGTAATGTCGTCTTCAGATACGCCACCTGTGCGCTTAAGCTCATCAACAGCACCTGCTAATAGGCTGCTACCAATAAAGTCATTAAAGCGAGAAATGACAATGGCAAATTTTTTGCCCGGTGCGTATTTGTTACCTTCAATAATTTTCATTTAATAACCCTAAAAAATAAGTTTAAGCGGTTGCGATTGCGCAAAAATTACGGCGCATAATACCACAAAAATATAAAAGTAGCCTAGTAAATCTGTTTTACCTAATTAAGAGCGAGGCTCAACATAGTCAACCACTTCTAAGTGGAAACCAGATAACGCATGGTACTTCTTAGGACGGCTCATTAAGCGCATCTTTTCAATACCTAAATCAGCCAAAATCTGCGAGCCCACACCCACAGTACGCGATGTACCTTGGAATTTACGATGACTCACATTTTCGCCAGCATCTTCAGCGGCAAAGGCTTTAACGGTTGCTTCTAGGTCTTCTGTTGACTCTTGTTTACCCAAGATAACCAGCACACCGTTGTGCTCAGCGATATAAGCCATCGCATCTGATAAGCCCCAGCTACGATCAGCACTTCTATCTGATAATAGAATATCGTTAAAGGTACTTTGTAAGTGAACACGTACTAACGTTGGTTCGTCTTTCGATACTTCACCTTTTTGTAAAACATAGTGAAGCTGACCATCAATGGTGTCTTTGTAGGTCACTAAATCAAACTCACCGTGATCTGTTGGCAGTTTACATTTAGCAACGCGCTCAATGGTGGTTTCGTTTAGGTTTCGGTATTCGATTAAATCTGCAATGGTGCCAATCTTTAAGTCATGCTCTTTAGCAAATACTTCAAGATCAGGGCGACGCGCCATGGTGCCATCTGGGTTTAAGATTTCAACAATCACAGATGACGCCTCAAGACCCGCTAAACGCGCTAAATCACAACCTGCTTCAGTATGACCTGCACGTGTTAACACGCCACCAGGCTGCGCCATAATTGGGAAAATATGCCCTGGCTGAACGATATCGCTCGGCACGGCACCTTTAGCGATTGCGGCTTGAACGGTACGTGCACGGTCGGCCGCTGAAATACCTGTAGTTACACCTTTCGCCGCTTCAATCGACATAGTGAAGTTAGTTGAAAAAGCTGCACCGTTATTTTTCACCATCAGTGGTAATTCTAACTGCTGACAACGCTCTTGTGTCATTGTTAAACAAATTAAACCACGGCCATGTGTTGCCATAAAGTTGATAGCATCAGCACTAATGTGCTCTGCTGCGATGATTAAATCGCCTTCATTTTCTCGGTCTTCATCGTCCATTAAAATAACCATTTTACCGGCTTTAATGTCATCGATAATTTCTTGCGCGCTGTGTAAATTCATAATGTGCCCATGAGAGTATGATTAATAGTGACGTATCTTTGCTTACTTAATAAAGCCAGCTTGTGCTAACAAGCTCATTGATATGTCTGAACGGGAAGGTTGTTCAGCCCCTTTAATTAGGCGCTCTAAATAGCGAGCAATCTGGTCAACTTCTAAGTTCACCTGAGTCCCCACCTGAAATTCTGCAATCGTTGTTTGCTCTGCAGTATGCGGAACAATCGTCAGCTTAAAGCGATTTTGCTCAACCTCGTTGACGGTTAGGCTAATGCCATCAATACACACAGAACCTTTGTACGGAATGTACTTCATTAAATCATTGTCTGTGCTTAACCAGTACTCGGTTGCACGAGCATTGGGACTAATACTTTCGACAGTCGCAATACCATCAACATGCCCTGACACTAAGTGCCCACCTAAGCGAGAAACCGGTTGCATGGCTTTTTCGAGGTTAACTGTTTGACCTTTTTTATAATGTGCAAACCCAGTTAAGCTAATTGTTTCGTTTGATAAGTCAGCACTAAAACCATCGCTATGTTTAGCGACAACCGTTAAACACACACCATTGGTGGCAATACTGTCACCGAGCTTGACGTCTTTCATATCCAAATTAGGGCTTTGAATACGAATAGCTAGATCACCTTGCTTTTGTGTTAGTTCAACAATTTTACCTGTTGCTTCAATAATTCCAGTAAACATAGTGCTACTCTTTATTTTCAATGTCTGTGGCTTGCTTTGCTTTTATCGCTGTTAAGCGAATATCATCGCCAATCATCACTGTATCAGTAAAGGTCAGTTCAGTGATATCACTCATCATGGTGACTTCTGCAAAGTTTAGTAAGCTTTTGCCCATATCACCTATTAACTTAGGGGCAATATAAACAATGTATTCGTCAATTAAATCTTGCTCTGCGAACACCCCTGCAAGGGTTGCACCCGCTTCGAGCCAAATATGATTAAATTGTAGTTCAGCAAGACGCTTTAAAACCGCCGATAAATCAACTTTATTGTTATTTGCTGGCACCACTTCGTGTTTAACAAAGTGAGGCCACTTGGTATGATTATCAAGCGACGTGGTAAAAATTATCATCGGGCTCTCGATGCTGAATAACGCAAGTTCAGGCGTTAACCTGTTTTGTGAGTCAATAATGATTCGGGTTGGTTGGCGCAAAGGCAACGAGGTTGGCATGGTAAATGGCAACTCATCAACACGGACATTAAGTTTGGCATTATCAGTAATAACGGTGTCTGCACCGGTTAGGATAGCACAGCTTTGCGCACGAAATGCTTGCACATCTTGGCGCGCCTTAGGGCCTGTTATCCATTTACTTTGGCCGTTATTTAGCGCTGTTTTACCATCTAAACTACATGCCATTTTACAAGTCACATATGGCAATCCAGATTCCATACGCTTTAAAAAACCTTTATTTAAATCGCGCGCTTGTTGTTCAAGTAAACCAGATGCAACGCTAATACCGGCGTCAGCTAAAATTTGTAGGCCGCGACCACTCACCGCAGGGTTTGGGTCAACCATAGCTGCAATGACCTTACTTACACCTGCTGCTTTTAAACCTTCGGCACAAGGTGGAGTGCGCCCATAGTGACTACAAGGCTCTAAAGTCACATATGCAGTGGCGCCTTTCGCGTTGTCGCCAGCTACAGCCAAGGCATTCACTTCAGCATGGCCCTGCCCTGCTAATTGATGAAACCCTTCACCGACTATTTCGCCATCTTTAACCAAAACACAGCCAACATTCGGGTTTGGCGTCGTAGTAAAACGACCTTGTTTAGCAAGCTCAATGGCACGAGCCATGTAAGCTGTATCAAGCTCTGTAAACGACATGATTAATCACCTAAACGAGCGATCTCTTCACCAAACTCGCGAATATCTTCAAATGAACGATAAACCGATGCAAAGCGCACATAGGCTACTTTGTCGAGTTTCTTTAGTGACTCCATGATGCATTCGCCAATTAAATGGCTAGAGATTTCACGCTCACCCGTAGCACGAAGTTGAGATTTAATAATGTTAACGACTTCATCGACCTGCTCAGTGCTCACTGGGCGTTTCTCTAAAGCGCGATGCAAGCCATTCAGTAATTTGTCTTCATTGAATGGTTCGCGGCTACCATCTTGCTTGATGACTCTTGGCATCACAAGTTCAGCGCCTTCAAAGGTGGTAAAGCGCTCATGGCATTCGTTACATTCACGTCGACGTCTCACTTGGTGACCACCGCCAACTAGTCGAGAATCAATTACTTTAGTATCTTTTGCGGTGCAAAAAGGGCAATGCATAGGGTTCAACTTCCGTTTATAAAAAACAAAAAAAGGCCGCTTAGTAAGCGGCCTTTATAATAGCAAAAAACAACGCTATTGTTATCTTAATTACGGTTTAACTAGTAATTAAGCGTAAACTGGTAATTTTTTACAGATAGCTTTAACTTTCTCTTTTACTTCTGCTTGTACAGACTCATCGTTGATGTTGTCTAGTACGTCACAGATCCAGCCTGCAAGCTCTTTTGACTCAGCTTCTTTGAAACCACGGCGAGTAATAGCCGGAGAACCAATACGAAGACCAGACGTTACAAACGGTGAACGTGGGTCATTTGGTACTGAGTTTTTGTTTACAGTGATGTTTGCGTTACCTAGTGCAGCGTCAGCATCTTTACCTGTGATATCTTTATCGATTAGGTCAAGAAGGAATAAGTGGTTGTCTGTTTTACCAGAAACAACTTTATAGCCACGCTCTTGCAGTACTTCAACCATTGCTTGTGCGTTCTTAACAACTTGCGCTTGGTACGCTTTGAATTCTGGTTGTAATGCTTCTTTGAAAGCAACCGCTTTAGCAGCGATGATGTGACATAAAGGACCACCTTGACCGCCAGGGAAAACAGCGCTGTTTAGCTTTTTGTAGATCTCTTCATCTCCACATGCAGAAACGATTAGACCGCCACGAGGACCTGCTAATGTTTTGTGAGTTGTTGTTGTAACAACGTGTGCGTGAGGGATTGGGCTTGGGTATACACCAGCCGCGATAAGACCAGCAACGTGAGCCATATCTACGAATAAGTATGCACCTGCTTTATCAGCGATTTCACGGAATTTAGCCCAGTCAACAACGCCTGAGTATGCAGAGAAACCAGCGATGATCATTTTTGGCTTGTGCTCTAATGCAAGTGCTTCAACTTGAGCGTAATCAATTTCGCCTGTTTCGTCGTTTAGGCCGTATTGAATTGCATTGTACGTTTTACCAGAAAAGTTAACGTGTGAGCCGTGAGTTAAGTGACCACCATGAGCTAAGCTCATACCTAGTACTGTATCGTGCGGCTGAAGAAGAGCTTGGAAAACAGCTGCGTTTGCTTGTGAACCCGCATGTGGTTGAACGTTAGCGTAATCTGTGCCGAATAATTCGTTTGCACGGTCAATTGCTAATTGCTCAACAACGTCAACATGCTCACAACCGCCATAGTAACGTTTGCCTGGGTAACCTTCAGCATATTTGTTGGTAAGCTGAGAACCCTGCGCTTCAAGTACGCGTGGGCTACAGTAGTTTTCAGACGCGATCAGTTCGATGTGCTCTTCTTGACGAGCCGTCTCTTTATTGATGGCTGCAAATAACTCTGGATCGAAATCCGAAATATTCATGCTACGTTCTAACATGGGGTCTCCTAAGGCAACGTGTATGGTGTTTTTTAAAGGCTGTATTGTACGCTTAAAACGCACTTTTGCCTATCTTGTAAAGATGAACATATTTAAACAGGGATTGAATTTATTTCACAGTGTTTTAATAATGATATTTTTTTATTGATACATAACAAAAATTTATAAATTTAAAATATTTCATAGATATTTAAAATGTTACTTAAACAAAAATCGCTCTGTTAAATTGCGTTTTTATTAGGGCAAACTAAGCTTATAAGACTGGTCAATATCAAGGATGGTATAAGTACATGTTAGCTAAACCAATATACGAATTAGTCCCCTACGGATACTTTTTTCTCGGCATCAGTTGTATCACATTAGCCAATAATTATGTGCCTACATTAATCGGTGTAATCTTATTTTTATTAGGTGCTAACATTTGGCGGATGCGTTCTGAAGCCAGAAGAACCGATCATTCAAGCCAGCGAGTCAAGCAAAGAAAACGTCGCTATTACTATGAATTTAAACCTTTTATCATTTTTATTTCGGCATTCACCTTGATGCAATGGACGCAAAATGAACTCGTTTCGGTGATCAGTATTTTGCTGTGTATCTCGGCAGGGGTCATTCTAAGCATGCGGATTTTAAACCGTCATAGCCATTCGTTACTTCATTGAGTGCTTTATTAAAAGACTGCATAAAAAAGAGCGGCTTAGCCGCTCTATAATCAAGGTTATGCTAATTTATTTAACAGCTCAGTTCGAAGCAATTGATAATCAAAGTTAATATCTTCAGCCAAACACTCATTTGCTAGCGCATCAGCAAGTGGTTTCGGCATAGGTAGTTCGATGTCTAAAATTTCTTCTACACTGTCTTTAAATTTTGCTGGGTGTGCAGTCGCTAAAAAGATACCTGCACTGCCATCTGCTAGATTTTCTTTCAAGCCTTGATAAGCAATTGCAGTATGAGGCTCTGCGATGTAACCCGTTTGATGAATTTTTTTCATCACCTCTTTTGTTTCTTCTTCGCCAACACAGCTTGAATAAAAATCATCATAGCTAAACCATTTGTTATCCAACATAAACTGAACACGTGGCCAGTTATTCGGTTTACTCACATCCATAGCGTTCGATAACGATTCAAGCGTGTCATTCGGTGCCCACTCTTTGCTTTGTAAGAAACGTGGCACAGTGTCGTTTTGGTTAGTTGTAGCACTTAGTTTCGCTACTGGCATACCAAGCACAGCACCGATCATCGCAGCGCACACATTACCAAAGTTACCACTTGGTACTGAGATATGCGCTTTACTACGCTGCTCTTTAGGTAATTGAGCAATGGCTTCAAAGTAATAGCAAACCTGTGCAACTAAACGACTGATGTTGATTGAATTAGCAGAATTTAGACCTAGCTTTTGTTTAACTTCATCGTCTAAGAAAGCTTGCTTTACCATGCTTTGGCAATCATCAAAGCTACCATCAACAGCATAGCAGTGAATGTTATTGCCTAATGTTGTAAATAGCTTTTGCTGCGCTAGTGAAATTTTACCTTTCGGGTATAAAATCACGACATCGATATTTGGCTTATTATAAAATGCATGGGCAACCGCAGCCCCCGTGTCGCCCGATGTTGCAGTTAAAATTGTTACTTTTTCGCCTTGGTTAAATTGTGCAAGACACTCAGCCATAAAACGGCCACCAAAGTCTTTAAACGCAAGCGTTGGACCATGAAATAGCTCTAAGCAATAAATGTCTTTTTCTACTTCAACCAGTTTCACATCAAAGTTAAAAGCATTTTGTACCATCTGTGCAACGGTATCGGCAGGTAGTTCATCGCCAATTAGGTGCGATAAAATCTTGCTGCTACGACTAACAAAGTCTAAATCAAGTAACGCATCAATGTCTTGAATTGGCGAAAGGCTTTCTGGGAAGAATACCCCTTGGTTACGTCCTAACCCCGTTTTTACCGCTTCAACAAACGACACCTGTTGTGCTTCATCTTTTAAATTATGTAATTGCATGTTTATTCCTTAAATTCTTTAAAGCTGTCGTGTGCCAAGCTGATCAAGTTTACAGATGTGGCTGAAACCTTGTTCATTTACGTAATTATCATTCAGCCAAGCTGCACACTTTTGAGCAGCTTCAAGACTCTTACACACGGTAAATAATGTTGGGCCCGCACCAGAAATACTGACAATCTCTGCACCAAGCTCTGGTAAAGCACTTTTAGCTTCCGCAAAACCTTGGATTAATGGTGCGCGATGTGGCTCAGCGATTTCATCTGTCATAATTGATAACGCAGCATCAAAACGACCTGTTAGCAATAAGCTGCTAAATGCAGAAAGCCGCTGTGCAAACTCAACACTGTCGTGCATTGATAATTGCGTTGGCAATACCGAACGCGCTTTTGCAGTATTCAGTGAAAAACCTGGAAAAGCCGCTACGTAATACCATTGATTATCAACGGGTAACGAAATTGACTTGTTCGGAATGAGTTCACCCGTTAATTGCAAACCACCTAAATAACAAGGTGTGATGTTATCGTAATGACGGCCGCCACTAACAATGGCTTCAAAATCAGCCATCAACTCGATAAGTTGCTCTTGAGATAATTTGGTTTCGGCAAATTTATCAAGGGCAGCAAACGCTGCCACCACAGAACAAGCACTTGAACCTAAACCTGAGCCAATTGGTAGGTTCTTTTTAAGCTCAAGTTTTACCGCTGGCATAGCCGGTGCAACGTGCTCTTTAAAGTGAATTAAACATTGATAAGCCAAGTTTTCTTCAGCATTTGCAGGTAGTTTATGGGCATAGTCGCCAGAGCAGACAAAAGTATCTTGCTCAGCGGCACTCACCTCTACAACATCGCCTAATAAAGTGCCATCGATAGGTGCCAGCGCAGCACCTAGTGCATCAAAGCCGACAGCAAAATTCCCGATTGAAGCGGGTGCATATACACGGATCATGACCAGCTCCTAACGTGTTAATGTTTTTAAGATATCAGCAAATACGCCTGCAGCCGTTACTTCAGCACCTGCGCCATAACCACGAATCACAAACGGACGTGGTTGATAATATTGACTTAAGATTGCCAATGCATTTTCACCGTCACGGATATCGTAAAGAGCATGGCTACTATCTACGGCTTCAATGCCTACTTTACATTGACCGTTTTCAATAGTGCCCACATAACGAAGTACTTTACCTTCACTTGCAGCACTTTGAATGCGGTCGTTAAACTGTGCATCAAGTGATGGTAGTTTTGCCATGAAATCTGCTACAGAATCATCTTCTGCAAACCCTCTTGGTAAAACTGATTCAACTTCAATATCGCTTAGTTCTAACTCAAGACCCGATTCACGAGCAATGATCAGTAGTTTTCGAGCAACATCAGTGCCTGATAAATCATCACGTGGATCTGGCTCTGTAAAACCACTTTCTTTTGCTTTTAACGTTGCTTCGCTAAGAGATAAACCATCTTGTAGCGCACCAAACATATACGATAATGAACCCGACAAGATACCGCTGAACTTAATAAGCTCATCACCGGCACCAAATAGTGATTTCAAGTTATCAAGTACTGGTAAGCCTGCACCTACGTTTGTTTCGTATAAAAACTTACGGTTATTCTTTTGTGTAGCTGCTACTAAATCTTGGTAGTAAGCATACGAGCTAGTATTGGCTTTTTTGTTTGCCGCAACCACATGGAAACCGGCATTCAAGAAATCAACATATTGCGCAGCAAGCTTATCGGCTGAGCTACAATCTACGATCACAGGGTTAATTAAATGGTTTTGTTTAACAAATTGCTCAACCAGATTTAAATCAAATGCTTGTTCTGACTCGGCTAGTTTGTCTTGCCAGCCATCAAAAGCGATGCCTTCGCTATCTAGATAAAGCTGTCTTGAGTTAGCAACACCATACAAGTTCAGCTTGATGTTACGTTTTTCAAGCCATGCTTGTTGACGCTCTAACTGCTGAATAAGCTCTTGGCCAACTAAGCCACAGCCAAGTAAAAACACATCGATTGAAGGAATGTGAGTAAAGAAGTTCTCATGGCACACTTTTACTGCGTCGTTGCATAATTCACCGTCGATAACCGCTGAAATGGCGCTTTCAGTCGAATCTTGTGCAATAGCAACAATATTAACCTGCGCTTGAGCTAATGAAGCAAAGAACTTAGCCGCTAAACCTTTGTGCGCACGCATGTTATCGCCAACTAGAGTAACAATCGCAAGGTTACGCTGCACTTGTACTGGTTCGATTAAGCCGGCTTGTGATTCTAATTCGAAAGCAGTTTGTAATGCTTCTAAAGCAAGAGATAGGTCACTCTCATGCACACAGAAACTGATGCTAAATTCACACGAAGATTGAGTGATTAGTACAATTGAAACATTGTCGTGCGCCAGTGCATTAAATACTTTTGACGCCATGCCAACTTTGCCTTTCATACCTGGGCCAGACACCGTTAACATAGCGAGGTTTTGTAAACTTGATAATGCTTTAACTGGATCGTTCGACACACTGTCGTTACTGATCACAGAACCTTCTGCACGTGGGTTATGAGTATTTTTGATCTCGCACGGCACACCCGCTTTGGCACAAGGTAAAATCGTTTTCGGGTGCAATACTTTCGCACCAAAGTAAGACAGCTCCATTGCTTCTTTATAAGATAACGAATCAACCTTAGATGCTTTTTTGATATAACGCGGGTCTGCATTGTAAACACCGTCAACATCAGTCCAGATTTGGCATACTTCAGCTTCTAGGCATGCTGCCGCAATAGCTGCTGAGTAATCGGAACCATTGCGACCAAGTGTTGTTAGCTCACCTTGCTCATTGGCAGCAGTAAAACCCGGCATGATATAAATAGTGCTCGGTGCCGCTTTTAATGCTGCTTGAAAACGTAACTTACTTGCAGCCAAGTCAGCTTCAGCATCAATATAGCCACCCACTGAAGCTATGCAATCTGTCGCTTCTAAATAACGAGCATTACTTTCTTTAAGCATACACTCCATTAAGGCTACACTTACGCGCTCACCAAAACTGATTGCATAAGCACGTACTTGGTCTGGGCAGCACTTTAAAAGTGCAACACCATCTAGTTTATTCTTAAGTTCGCTCAAATCAGGCCAACTTGCTACCTGACCAAAGTCAGCTTCAACAGCAGCTTTTAGTTGTTCACAGCGCGCAACCAATGCTTGCCATAACTCACTAAAATCTTGTCCCTGCTCTGCAGCGCTTGCTAATGCTACTAATGAATCTGTCATACCACCCGGTGCTGACAGTACTAACAGCATTTCATCGCGTAATTCTTCTTTGACTAACTGAGCTACCTGTTGCAAACATGCGTAGTCGGCCAAGGACGACCCACCAAATTTTAATACTCGCATTATTTATGTTTCCTCATTCCATAAACGAAAAAGGCCTGTGTTCTAGTGAACACAGGCCTATAATTTTGTTGCACCGACCTATGCCACTATCCCGTAAGGATGATGGTTGTAATAATAATGGTCGTTGCGCGATTAAATGTTTTCATAGCCTGTAGACTGCCTTAAATATAGCCAGCCTGTCAACCCTTAAAGAAAAGATAAATTATGCGTTTGTGTTATATAAAAGATTAGTGAATACCAAATTTATGCAAAGTTGCTTTTAGTCGCACAAGATCTATCGGTTTATCAATGAAGTCAATAGCACCCAATTTTACTACTCTTTGTTTCATTTCAGCCTGAATATCAGCCGAAATCACTATAACAAAGCACTCAATTTTCTCTGCTTTGATCGTTTCGAGCACTGCAACACCATCCAATTCTGGCATGGTTAAATCTAAGCACAATAGATCAAAGTTTTGCTCGCGTAATAAGGCTAGAGCTTCACGGCCATTTGTGGCTTGTTGAACATCTGCATCCAAGCAATCCCCTAAACAGCGTACTACCTGCTTTCGGGCAATATTTGAATCATCACAGACCAGTACTGAAAAATTAGGATTATTCATGAAATAAAAATCTTCGCTGTAGCAAATACAACATCAAAAAAGGCTAAATTAAAGATGGAATAAATTTATAACACACTTTTTCAAGCGCAGTAAGGGCAAGTTTTTTCAAAATTTACTAACAATTTATAAATGTTCCAGTAAAAAAGGATATATTTATTTCTTTTTAACCATTTATTAGCTAACTTTAGAACTAGCTGAATGTATTACAATTGTCACCAAGGAGCTATGGATATTCCATGCTACAAAAAAGCCTGTCCAAAGAATTATTAACAAATGTACTCTCAGTCTACTTTTTACTTACTTTTGTAGTGACCTGTGGACAAGTTATTGCTGAGTACGTTAATACCAAAGATTATATTCGCGACGAGTTAACGACTTTACAAAAAACATTTAGCCGTAGTTTAACCCGCGCTATTTGGGAACTGAACGATAAACAAACCATCACCACGGCTGAGGGCTTACTGGCAATCCCTATGATCGAGGGTATTATCGTGCGTGATGATAGCGGCGAGGTACTCTCTCAGTTAGGTCGCTCGTTAGATATTCACGAGCTATACAGTCAACAGTTAGTGCAAGAAGAAGCGATTATCGAAGATACGCCATCAGGCTTATTCGGTTACACATTCCCACTCATTTTTGAATTTTCGGGTAAAACAACCCAAGTAGGTGATGTAACCCTGTTCTCAAGTCGTGAAGTGGTATTTAGCCGCATCATGATTTCTATCTACTTTTTAATTGGTAATGCAATGATCAAAACCACCTTTTTGATCATTCTTTTCTTACTTGCATTTAGAAAGCGCTTAACCGAGCCATTGGCACAATTCACAGAACAAATTGAAGATCTTGAACTAAACGACCTAGAAGGCCGCCATATCGAGATCAAAACTGTTGAGCACAACGAATTAAAAGTAATGGAAGAGTCTTTCAACCGCTTAATAGATAAGGTAGTACTTTACCGTGAAGAGCTCGAACATACGCAAAAAGAGCTTTTAATAAGCAACGAAAAGCTCGACCAACATAACTTACAGTTAGAGCAAGAAGTAGCGCGCAAAACATCAAACCTAAGCCAAGCGATGATGGACTTGCAGCAACAAAAATACGAGCTTGAAAAACAAAAGCTGACACTAACTGAAGAAATTGATTTACGTAAACAAACTGAACAAGAACTCATAACCAAGCAAACTGAGTTACAACGCTACCTTGATGAACTAAATATGGCGCAAGAACGCTTAGTTGGCTCAGAAAAAATGGCTGCTTTAGGTGGCTTAGTGGCGGGTATTACTCATGATGTAAACACTCCTATTGGAATTGGTGTTACTGCAACGTCATTTTTACAAGAACGCTTGGACCAAATTGAAGCGGCATATAAAGAAAAAACCCTATCGCCAAAAGCGCTTGAAGAGTTTATTAATGACGCCAAGCAAAGTACTAGCCTACTCACTAGTAACCTAGACCGAGCTTCTGAGCTGGTTGCAAGCTTTAAGCAAATTGCAGTGGACCAAGCCAGTGAAGCGGTACGTACCATTAACTTTAAAGAGTATTTAGGTGAAGTGATCCGCTCACTCCATCCAAAGCTAAAGAAAACATCGCATCATATTAATTTAGATTGCCCTGATGATTTAACACTTAACCTGCCTGCGGGTGCGATTAGTCAAATTTTCACAAACTTGATTATGAACTCACTCATTCATGGTTTCGAAGGAATTGAAAGTGGCATCATTGATATTGTTATCAAAGAAGAAGATGACGAAGTCGTTATCGACTTTAAAGACAATGGTAATGGCGTATCAAAAGAGCAGTTAGAAAAGCTATTCGACCCATTCTTTACAACCAAGCGCGACCAAGGCGGCAGTGGCTTAGGCACACATATTACTTTTAACCTTGTTAAGCAAACCCTGAGTGGCGATATTGAGGTATCAAGCGAAGTCGGTAAAGGCTTGCACTACCATATTAGTTTTCCGAAAAATATGCCAAAGCCACTTTCAATGTTTAACTCATAAGCAATTAACGCTGATGCCGAAATGATTCATTTCGGCATCAGTTTTTTATTGCTATGATTGGGCAAATTTATTGAAAGGATTAGCCTAATTATGTGGTTTAGTAACCTTATCTGTTACCGTTTTAAACAAGACGTTTCATACTCTCAAGAAGACTTCGACAAAGCCCTAGAACAAGACTTGTTCCGCTCATGTACAGGCCAAGAGCTTTCAACATTTGGTTGGACAAAAGCCTTTGGTAAGCATGGTCAAACCCTATCTCATTTCTCTCAAGACAGCATTTTAGTATGTGCTAAACGTGAAGAAAAAGTACTGCCAGCTGCCGTTATCAACGAATTAGTTGCAGAGAAAGTTGAGCAAATCGAAGCGGAAGAAAACCGTCCAGTAAAGAAAAAAGAAAAAGACGAACTAAAAGAAAATATTCTGCACACTTTACTGCCTCAAGCATTCAAAAAATCGAGCCTACAGTTTGCGTTTATTGATCAAAAGAATGGCTGGGTTGTGGTTAACAGCGCAAGTTTTAATAAAGCAGAAGAGCTTTTAGCCCTATTACGTAAATCACTTGGCACGTTACCTGTCGTACCTGCATTTGCGAATTACGATTTAGATGTATTTTTAACTGACTGGTTAACTAATTTCAGTACCCCTGAAGGCTTTTCTATCGGTAATGATGCAGAGCTTGAAGAAGCCGATGACAGTGGCGCTCAGGTTAAATTAAAAGGCCATGACTTATCATGCGACGAAGTAAAGTCACACTTAGAAAATGGTAAGCGCGTAACTAAGCTGGCTCTTGATTGGCAAGAACGCGTTAAGTTCATGCTTCAAAACGATGGTTCAATTAAGCGTTTAAGCTACTCAGAAACATTAAAAGAAGAAAACGCCGACATTCCAAAAGAAGATATGGCGGTAAAACTTGATGCTGATTTTATATTAGCGTCAGAAGAAATTAAACAGCTGCTAGAAGAGCTAACTCAAGGCTTAGGTGACGCAGAAGATTTATAAAATTACCCCAGATAATGGTTAACATTAAAAGCGCGACTTAGTCGCGCTTTTTGTTGCTGTTATTCAGTAAAAATAGCTTTTACCTCGTTAAGCATATCGTTATATTCATCGTCACTGAACATATCAAGTGATTCAATCACGCCTTTGTCAATGTAAGTTTGCAATGCCGCAGACTTATCAGAAACCTGTAAGATCCCTTCTAAAATCGCGCCAATACGAATGAAGTCA
The DNA here is from genome assembly GCF_001401795.1 of Pseudoalteromonas sp. P1-26. NCBI lineage: Bacteria > Pseudomonadati > Pseudomonadota > Gammaproteobacteria > Alteromonadales > Pseudoalteromonadaceae > Pseudoalteromonas > Pseudoalteromonas sp. P1-26. Next base: position 29,914 of record NZ_LKDX01000037.1, read on the forward strand.
ACATAGCAAATATGTTCTGGACGATAGTTTGGATTTGCCCAGCTTTCAGCTACTTCTACAAACTCATCAGTGAAGCCCCAAGCTCGCATAATTGCGCCACCTACTTTACCACCCAGCTTTTGAATGGCATGAGCAAGGAAGCTTGGGTTTGCGAACACCTCAGGGTGCTTTTCAGCTTCTGTTAAAATGGGCAGTACGCCAATGTTATAAACTAATGCCGCTAAGGTAATTGTGTCGCGATTAAGCGAGGTTTGCTTATTTCTGCGTAAGAAGAAATCCATTAAGGTAATTGAGTGGCACGCTACTTTAAGGGTTTTTTGCCATGCCTTGTCCATATAGCCTTTGATAAGCTCATTATGCGATACAAACAGCTGCTCCATTGCCATTGCAGTTGCAATGTTCTTAATTTGACGTAGGCCAATTCGTGTTACAGCTTGGTGTAAATTTGTAACTTTAACTGAGCGCCCCATAAATGCACTGTTGGCGACTTTGATCATTCGTGCTGATAATGCCGGATCATGAGAGATGACATCTGCCATATCCATCAAGTTTACCTCGGGGTTATCCGCAGCTTGCCTTACCTTCACAGCAACTTCTGGTAAGGTAGGTAACACTAAAGTGTCATTATTTATTCTGTCGACCAATATGGTCAGTAATGCATTTTCTGTTGACATATGTGTGCCATCCTCTTGGGTTAGCCCGCCTAAACAAAGACAGACTAATGACTGACATTATTAGATTAGTTATAGTTTTAGTATTGTCTAACTTAGCGCTAAAGTTAAGAAATTCACAGAAATTATCTATTTTTTATATTTTTTAACTTCTTAACTCATAAATAAATATTGCTTCTAGTGCTGTAAACTTGCCATATATATGTCAGGTTTGCTTTAATGCATAGACTTTTTGTTTTCTAAGCAATGACTCTCACTTTTTTAACGGGCAAAAAAATGACATTAAATAAAATTAGCCAAGCACTTATCTTATCAGGTGCTGTTTTCCTTGGTGCATGTTCTGACCAGCAAGCTACCACTTCTCAAACTAAGCCTGCTGCAGAGCAAACAAAGCAAACTACTGAACAAAACAACCCACAACTTATCAATGCTGAGAAAAGCCGCTTAGACATTTACACTGACTTTACGCTTACTTCTGATCTTAGCCACTTAAGCGATAACCAGAAGCAAATGATTGGCAAGTTAATCGATGCCTCAAAAATCATGGATGAGCTATTTTGGCGCCAAGCATTTGGTGAGAGCAAAGACGCTTTCTTAGCAAAAATTAATGATGAAAAAGTTCAGAAGTTTGCAGATATCAACTACGGCCCTTGGGATCGCTTAAACGGTGACCAAGTATTCTTGTCAGGCTATGAAGAAAAGCCTTTAGGCGCTGAATTTTACCCAAGCGATATCACTAAAGAAGAATTAAACAACGCAATCGTTGATGACAAAACCGGTCTTTACTCGGTGATCAAGCGCGATGAAAAAGGTCTTCTTTATAGCGTGGCTTACTCAGTTGAGTATGCACAAGAATTAGAAAAAGCAGCTAATTTATTACGCGAAGCAAGTAAACTGGCTGATGATAAAGAGTTTGCTAACTACCTAAGCATGCGCGCAGACGCACTAGTAAGTGATGACTTCCAACCATCTGATTTTGCATGGATGGATATGAAAAATAACCCAATTGACGTGGTTATTGGCCCTATCGAAACCTATGAAGATCAATTATTTGGTTATCGTGCAGCGTATGAATCTTATGTACTAATTAAAGATTTAGCATGGAGCGAGCGTTTAGCTAAATTTGCCGCTTTCTTACCTGAACTACAAAAAGGTTTACCTGTAGACGAAAAGTACAAGCAAGAAGTCCCTGGCTCTGATGCAGACCTAAATGCTTACGATGTTGTTTATTACGCAGGCCACTCAAATGCAGGTAGTAAAACAATTGCTATCAACCTACCAAATGATGAACAAGTTCAGCTAGAAAAAGGCACACGTCGTTTACAGCTTAAAAACGCAATGCGCGCTAAATTCGATAAAATCTTAGTGCCAATTTCAGAGCAGCTAATTGTTCCTGAGCAGCGTAAGCACATTACCTTTGATGCTTTCTTCGCAAACACTATGTTCCACGAAGTAGCGCACGGTTTAGGTATTAAAAACACCATTACTGGTAAAGGAACTGTTCGCCAATCATTGCAAGAGCATGCAAGTGCCCTTGAAGAAGGTAAAGCGGATATCTTAGGTCTTTACATGGTTGAACAATTGCTTAAGAAAGGCGAGATCACAGAGGGCACATTAGAAGATTACTACATCACTTTTATGGCTGGTATCTTCCGCTCTGTGCGTTTTGGTGCATCAAGCGCACACGGTAAAGCGAACATGATCCGCTTTAACTTCTTCGCTGAAGAAGGTGCATTCTCTAAAAATGCTGACGGCTTATACAGCGTTAACATGGAGAAAATGAGCCAAGCAATGGAGAAACTATCTAACCTAATCCTTACTATTCAAGGTGACGGTGATTACCAAAAAGTTGATCAGCTAATCGCAACTCATGGCGAAATCAAAGCTGAACTAGCTAAAGACTTAGAAAAACTAAGCCAAGCTAATATCCCTGTTGATGTTACTTTCAAACAAGGTAAAGAAGTATTAGGTCTTTAAGACTTATTCTCCTTTAATAAAAAACGCTGCAATTGCAGCGTTTTTTATTGCCTGAAATCTACTAAAGCATAGCTAGTGTGCAACAAAATTGAGGCCGTATTTAGAATTCAATTCTACAATATCCCCGTTGATCAGCATTTTTTGAAACTCGCCATTAAAAGCATCAATAAATTCATCGAGTTCGCGTTGTTTACTAAAGCCATAGTAGCCCTGATTAACCGTCACCGGCGGCGATAACATAATCACTTTATCTGCTATATCTAAACTGTCGATGACAGGCTTTGCAGCCCGTGGATGGGTAAGAATTAAGTCAACTCGGTTATGCATCAATTGTAAAAAACTAGCCCGCACATTACCCACTTCAGATAGCGATAAATTTGCCTCGTTACGCTTAAATTCAGGACCATAGTTCCAACCTCGAATGGTACCAATAATATCTTTTCGTACACTGGCAAAGTTTCCAACCCAGGTCACATCATTGTTCTTTTTGGTATATAAAACAATCGGATCTTCGTAAAAGGGCAAGTCACTGAATTGCATATACTGCTGACGTATAATGGATTTGTAAGGGCCAATAATGGCATCAGCCTGACCTTGCTCTACCATTTTTAGAGCGCGTTTTAGTGGCATGATATCAATTACCAACTCATGCCCTAAACGTCTGCAAATTTCGTGGGCAATATCGGCACCTAAGCCAACCACTGTGCCTTGTTGGTCCTGCTCTAAAATCGCTGGAAAGTGGCTACCGACAAAATAGTAACTTTTAGCCACACATGAAAAAGAGCTCAGAATAAGCAACACTGCAAACACTGTGTGTTTCATTTATTCTGTACCCCTTCGTGCATCATCCATTTAGCTTAGTCCAATCTTGCTAGAACAAACAGTTTAAAAGTGCGCTTTTAATGCGGCAATTTGTTCGTCGCTATAAGGTACTGCTGGTAATTTACCCCAGATTGGTGTTGGCCAAGCTGCATCAGTTGTAAAACGCGCAATATGATGAACATGTAATTGCGGTACCATATTCCCTAGTGCTGCTACATTGAGTTTGTCTGGGTTGAATACCTGTTGTAATAATTTACTCAGTTTGCCCGACTCTTGTAATAAGGTAATTTGTAGCTCTTCAGAAAGGTCGATTATCTCTTTAACGCCAGCGACTCTTGGCACTAAAATAAACCAAGGGTATTGGCTATCATTCATCAGCAATACTTTACACAGTGGCCAATCCGCAAGCTCAATGCAGTCGCGTTGTAGTTCTGGGGCCAAAGAAAACGGCGTATCAGTATTTTTCATCAATAAATCCTTTGATATTGGGTAAACAATCCCTACTTTATAGCATTTTGTTGCAGTTGCCTAAGCTTACCATTACCATCGTGGCAGTTTTTATTCGAGCGAAGGTACTCCTGTGCTAAAAAAAATTAAATCTCTCTCACTTGCTTTGCCAGTGGTGGCAACAGCATTCAGTGTGACCGCTGAACCTCTTACTCTTGAGCGTATTTTTGACGATCCAAGCTTAGCAGGCAAAGCGCCTGTACAACTTAAATTCTCTCCAGACGGAAGTCGTGTTACTTACCTGCAAGGTAAAACCGATGATTACAACCGTTACGACTTATGGGAATACAACTTAAAAGATAACAAAAACCGCTTATTAGTTGACTCTGCTGCGCTATTTTCTGGTCCAGAAAACTTATCTGACGAAGAAAAAGCACGCCGTGAGCGCCAGCGTATTTTTGGTAAAGGGATCTTAGAATATAAATGGTCTAAAGATGGTAAAGCGCTTTTATTCCCACTTAATGGCGACCTTTACTATTATGAGCTTGCTTCAGCTAAAAGCCGCAAATTAACCGACACAGAAGCATTTGAAACCGATGCACGCTTCTCACCTAAAGGGCACTTTGTGTCGTTTATTCGTGAGCAAAACTTGTATGCACTTAACTTAAAAACGGGTCAAGAAATCCAATTAAGTAAAGATGGTGGCGGCGTTATTAAAAACGGTATGGCCGAATTTGTTGCGCAAGAAGAAATGGGCCGTATGACTGGCTACTGGTGGTCTGGTGATGAGTCTAAAATCGCTTATACCCGTGTTGATGAAAGCCCAGTAAAAGAAGCGATCCGTAATGAGATTTACGCGGATGAAGTAAAGCTATTTAATCAACGCTACCCGTTTACAGGTACCGACAACGTTAAAATTCAGTTAGGTGTTGTAAGCATCAACAATCAAAAAACTGACTGGGTTGATTTAGGCGACGATCAAGATATCTATATCGCTCGCGCAAAATGGTTAAAAGATAACAAAACACTTTCTTATCAGTGGCAAGACCGCTCGCAACATAACTTAGAGTTACGTTTTTATAATAGCGACACTAAAAAACAAACGGTTGCTCTAACAGAAACTAGTGATACTTGGATTAACCTGCACTTTGATTTGCAGTTCTTAAACGATAAAAAACATTTCGTTTGGGCATCTGAGCGCGACGGTTTTAAACACCTTTATTTATACCGCACAAATGGTGAAATGATCCGTCAAATCACCCAAGGTGAATGGGTTGTTGATAGCTTAAAAGGTATCGACGAGAAAAAAGGCATCGTTTATTTTGCAGGTCGCAAAGATACAGCACTTGAGAGCCACCTTTACAGCGTACCGCTATTCAAAAAAGGCGAAATTAAGCGCGTAACTGAGCTAGGTGCTTACCATAATGTGGTAATTGCTAAAGACAACAAAACCTTTATCGATAACAGCTCATCAGTGAATAAGCCTGGTTCTGCGGCATTACGTAAAATTAATGGCGAATTTATCACTTGGCTTGAAGAAAACAAGTTAGATAAGTCACACCCATTAACGCCTTACCTAGCTGATTTGATCACGCCTGAATACGGCACGTTAACGGCTGAAGACGGGCAAATCATGCATTACCGTTTATTCAAGCCAACTAATTACCAAGATGGTAAAAAGCACCCAGTTATTGTTAACGTGTATGGCGGTCCTCATGCTCAGCGCGTAACGAACAGCTGGCGTAGTAAAAACTTATACTTCCAGTACATGGCACAACAAGGCTATGTTATTTTCCAACTTGATAATCGTGGTTCATACAACCGTGGTAAAAAGTTTGAAGACGTGATTTATAAGCACTTAGGTGTTGCTGAAGTGGCAGACCAAATTAAAGGTGTCGAGTTCTTACGCACCCTTGATTACGTTGACCCTGAACGTATTGGTATTTATGGCCACAGCTACGGTGGTTACATGGCGCTTATGACTATGTTTAAAGCGGGCGACTACTTCAAAGCCGGTGTTTCTGGTGCGCCAGTAACTGATTGGGCACTTTACGATACTCACTACACTGAGCGTTATGTAGGTCACCCTGCAACTAACGCGAAAGGTTACGAAGCAAGTGCAGTTTTCCCATATGCCGAAGGCTTAAAAGGCCCACTGATGATTTACCACGGTATGGCAGATGATAACGTGTTATTCACTCACGCCACAAAGTTATTCAAACAACTGCAAGATCAAGAAAAGCAGTTCGAAATGATGACTTACCCGGGTTCAAAACACAGTTTACGTGGCAAGAGCGTACAAACGCACTTACACCAAACCATCACAAGTTTCTTCAACCGACACTTTAACGTTGAGTAATCACGTTTAATTTCGGTGACTTAGACTAAAGGCTGATTGTTAAATCAGCCTTTTTTTTGTCTCAATGTATTCTACTATTTAACTAGATTTTCGACCTATTTTAGCTACGCTTAATACATTGCTCCTATGGGCATGACGAAGGAATACACATGAATTTACGCCGTTTTACAATTTTTCAGCGCCTCGCCATGTTAGTGAGTGTGGTCGTGATAGGGCTGATATTTTTGAGCGTCTCGAGCTTAACGCAGCAATACAGCTCGCTAAAGCAAGAGCAATACATTAAGACCCAAAACCTTGTTGAGTCTGCTTACTCTATTATTGAGCATAATTATGAGTTGTTTGAGCAAGGTAAGCTGAGTGAGCAACAAGCCAAACAAGCAGCCCTCGAAACAATTTCTGCACTTCGTTACGACAACAGCAATTACTTTTGGATCAACGATTATCAACCCGTGATGGTCATGCACCCATTTAAGCCCGAATTAAATGGTAAATCACTAGCGGGCAGTAAAGATCCAGATGGCGTGTTGTTATTTGTCGATATGGTTAATATCGTCAAAAAACAAGGTAAAGGTTTTATTCCCTACAAGTGGCCAAAGCCAGGTAAAGATAAGCCTGTTGATAAAATTGCCTACGTAAAAGGATTTGATAAATGGCAATGGATTGTAGGTTCTGGTGTCTATATTGATACTATTGAAGAGGCATTCTCTTCGCTACGTAACCATGTGATTATTACCGCGGTAGTGATCATTGCCCTACTGGTTGCGCTAAGCTACCTAATTGCCAATAGCATTCTTCGCCCGACCCAACTTGCCGCAAACATGATGAAAGACATCTCGCAAGGGGAAGGCGATTTAACCCAAAAGCTTGATGAAAATGGTAATGATGAAGTATCTCGTCTATCGCGCTACTTTAACTTGTACACCGCAAAAATGCGTGAGTCACTCAAACATGTTGCCCACAATGCAGAGCAAGTAAATCAGTTTGCCCATAGCGTTGATGATGCCAGTAAAACTAACCACTCATTTATTGAGCTACAAAACGACAGCTCGACTCAAGTTGCAACGGCAATGGAACAGATGACTCATCAAATTCACGATGTTAGTCAAAATGCCGACCAAGCAGAACATGCCGCCAATGAAGCGGCGCAAAATGCCGAAGCGGGCAAGCAGGTTCTCAACAAGACCATCACCGCCATTGAGACCCTGTCGCATAATATTGAACAAGTGAGTAAGGTAACGGCGGATCTTGCTGCAGAGAGTAACAACATAGGCTCAGTACTTGATGTTATCCGTAGCATTGCTGAGCAGACCAACTTACTGGCACTCAATGCTGCCATTGAAGCGGCTCGTGCTGGTGAACAAGGGCGAGGCTTTGCCGTAGTGGCTGACGAAGTGCGTACATTAGCAAGCCGTACAGGTAAAAGTACCGACGAAATTCAAGCCATGATCAGTAAACTACAAACTGGCGCACAAGCTGCTGTTGATGCTGTATCGGCAAGCCAACAGTTATCAACTGAAACGGTTTCACAAGCAGGTGAAGCAAATAGCTCGCTGAGTGAGATTGAGCGACTTGTCTCTATTATTAAAGATATGAACAGCCAAATCGCCCGCGCTACCGAGCAACAAACTAGCGCAGCAGATGAGGTTAATTTACGGATTAATGAGCTTTCACAATCAACTGAGCAATCACTGTCGAATACCGAAGGGCTTTCGACCGCCAGTGAAAACTTAAAGCAAAGCTCACAAGCGTTAAGTGATGTCGTTAACCGCTTCAAGCTCGATTAACGCCACAAAAAAGCCCCGCACTACTGTGCGGGGCTTTTCAAACTAAAAACTTATAGCTTTTAGCTTATAAACAATAACGAGCGAATAAGCTGCTTACTGTTGCTGCGGTAGGCTTACCATGTTGCCAATCACCGCCTTCTACGCCGCTACCTGCGATGTCCATATGAACATACGGTAATGGTTGCGCTGATTCAGTACCATGTTTATCTAAACCACCAACAATCGCTAAGAATGCCATTGGGAACTGGTGACCACGAGCTGTCACTGCAGAAGCAGCATTGTTACTTGATAAAACATCGTCAGCTAACGTGCGAGGACGAATGAAGTCATAATCTTCACGACGGCTACGAGATACTTCGGCGCCATCTGCCCATAAATCGCCTAAGTCAGCAATTTGGCGCGAAATTTTCGCTGCGCGAGCTGGACCATTTTCAACATACGCACTGTAAGGGCCCATCGCACGTGCTGCGTGGCCTGTTAGTGTTGCAACAGTAAATAGCTCTGGATTTACTTCGTTTAAAGCACGATCTTTCATTTCGCTTAATAGGTCACCCATTGCTAAACGGCCTTCAGCATCGGTATTACCGATACGTACACGTACACCTTCACGGCTGGTAATGATTTCATCAGGAACAAAACAATCAGAACCAATTGAGTTACGAACTACGGCCAAGTAAGCAATCACTTTAACGCCTTTTGGTGCAAAGTCAGCCACTGATTTCATAAAGCCAGCAACAGAAGCTGCACCGCCTTTATCGCGGCTCATACCTGCCATAAAGCCACCCACTTTAAGGTCTGCACCACCGGTATCGTAAACTAAACCTTTACCAACAAACATTAAGGTACGCTCAACGTCGCCTTCAGGCACGTATTCTAGTTTCACAACACGTGGGTGATGACGCTCAACAGCGTAAGATGCGCGCGCTACGGTGCTCATCATTGGGTAATCTTTATCGATAGTGTTGATATCTGAAATCACTTCAACAGACACCTTGCTACCCGCAAATAACTCAACGCAGTAATCAGCAAAACGTGGTGGTGCCATACGCTCAGGTTCTGTACCACATAAATCACGTGCAGCGTATTGACCAGCAGCAATAGCATTAAGCGCTTTGCTCATTGCCTCATCTGCACCCACTAGGCTAATTTGGCTAATTGGTTCAATCGCTTGGCCGTGGAACTCACGTGCCTCAAGTGGTTGCCAAAGCGCTTGGCAAGCACCTAAATAAGCCACTTCAAGGGCATGCTTGTAACGGCTATCTTGATTTACGTTAGCAAGTAAAATTGCAGGCTGAGTGCTACCCGATGCTTTCGCCTCTAGTACACCTTGCTTCGCTGCATCAAAGTAACGACGTACATCATCATAATCACGATTTAGAGGGCCTGTAGGCGCTAAAATAACGCGTTTAGAATCAATAACAAGTAATGTCACTTGTTTGCCAATACGTGCGTCTACAGCTTGTTGAGCGCTAATAGCTTGGCTTAAGCTTGCATCTGCTAAAGAAGAAAAATCATCACCGATAATAATCAATGCATCGTGATTTGCATCCGCTAATTGCGGGGCTGCAACTGCATGAGGGTATGCCATAAAAAAGGTCCTGCTGTTAGAAACATAGGACCTTATTATCATTGATTTAGAGCGCTATTGCCAGCCAAGTAAGACAGCTTACGATATGGCTGGCAAGCTAAGTTTACTGCTCTGTAATGTGTGCTGAGTCTTTACGATGCTTAACAATTACAGACCAAGCTTCAAGCATAACCAGTACGCTCACAACCAGTACTAACAAATCAAGTGTCACCAGTAACCAGTTACCTTGTTGATAGTACTCGCCCAGTTTAATAACCCCAGCAAAGAACGCCATAACTAATACAAAACTCATTGGGATCAAGGTGTATTTAGCCGGGCGATTCGCTTTAATAAGCATTACCGAGATAACCAGTAGGGTTAAGCTTGCTAAGATTTGGTTAGTCGAACCGAATAATGGCCAAATGATCATACCGCCGCTACCGTCAGCGCCACCAGCACCAAAAGCAAGCAGTAAACAGCTAAGTACTGCAATGAGTGTAGCTACAATACCATTACGAATGATGCTGATATTATAAATATCACCCCACTCTTGAATGATATAACGCTGCAGGCGCACGCCAGAGTCCATCGTAGTCCCCGCAAACAAGACCACCATTACGGCAAGTAAGGTTGATGCCACCTCTTGTGAGATACCCCAACCACTTTCAATTAAGTTTGCGCCACCATTAATAAAGGCACTCACACTACCGGCGCCTAAGTGACTGTAAATTTCGTGCCATTCTTCAGGTGATACTGCAAGTGCAACACCACTTACTGCAACTAGTGTAATAAGCGCAAGCATACCTTCACCTACCGCACCTAAGTAACCCACAAAGCGACCATCAGTTTCTTTGTTCAACTGCTTAGAGCTGGTACCTGAAGACACAATACCGTGGAAACCCGATACCGCACCACAGGCTATGGTCACAAATAGCAATGGAATAATACTTGGTGTATCTACCGCAGTTTGAGTATTAAACGCAGGGGCTGTGATATCCGGCATTGACACAAACACCGCACCATAAAGCAGTACTAATCCCACTAATAACTGCATACCGTTGATGAAGTCGCGAGGCTGTAACAGCATCCACACAGGCAATAATGAAGCAATGGCTGCGTAGATAAATAAGATGATGATCCAGTTCGCATTCGCACTTAGACCAAACATTTCATCAGGTAATGAAATTGGCATACCACTACCAAGGTAAATGGTGTAATAAAGAATTCCCACACCAACTAAACAAAGCGGAATTAACGACACTTTACGGCGTAGTAACTGGCCAATAACTAAGGCCACAACAATCGCTGACCAAGCAGGGAATACCGCGTTAGGTTGCGATACAAATGATTTGGCAATCACCACACCAAATACCGCATTCACCATCAATAGTACTAAGAACACCACAATCATAAATAATGCACGGGTGCGTTTACCAATTACGCTTTCAGACAAAGCGCCCATTGATTTGCCTTTGTTACGCGCACTGGCCCATAGAGCGCCCATGTCGTGAACACCAGCAAAAAAGATAGTACCAAATACCACCCACAGTACCGCAGGCACCCAGCCCCAATATACGGCAATGGCAGGGCCAACAATTGGCGCAGCACCTGCAACAGAGGTGAAATGGTGGCCCCATAACACAACTTTGTTAGTTGGCACATAATCCACACCATCCTCAAGTTCATGAGCGGGTGTGACAAAATTATCATCCATTTTAAATATTTTTTCGGCGATGAATTTCGAATAAAAGAACCATCCGAACAACATACCGACTATTCCGAGCAGCACGATTACGACCGATTGCATAGTCATCTCTCTTATTAAGTTATAATGTTGTCTAAGGTGTTGAACTAGGCTGGCCTAGCACCCCAATTAGACACTAACAAACTTTCAAGCACCAAGGTGTTAACCTTTAGTCTAATATACTTAGCTGAAAATGCTCGTGAGCCTGACTCTTTATTCCGACACCTATTCCTAACAGGCGCACTGGCTGGTCGTTACCTCGCTCATAAGCTTTACTCATTAACTCAGTAAAAATGCGTTCGTCTAATTGATGGTGGCTTTGATCGGCACTGGTCACGACAAAATTGGCAAACTTGACCTTCACCGATAACTTATTGATGCGGTTGTTTAATTGCTGTTTATCAAGACGGCGAGTTAATTCATCCATCAAGCGGGGTAACTGGCTTAAACACTCATCTAAATTATTTTTGTTGTATTCATAGGTGTGCTCAACACTGAGCGACTTTCGTACTCGCTCAGTTGACACTTTGCCAACGTACTCGCCTGCACACTTTTGATATAAAGACACGCCAAAATTACCAATATGCTGCTGCATCCAATTTACCCCTTTCGCGCGCACATCAGCCCCTGTGTAAAGCCCTTTAAGTTGCAGCTTTTCTAATGTCACCTTGCCAACGCCAGGGATTTTGCCAAGCGGTAAACTCGCCAAAAAGTCATCAACTTGATCGGGCAATACCACAAACTGACCATTAGGCTTGTTTTCATCGCTGGCAATTTTGGCAATAAACTTAATTGGCGCGACGCCTGCTGAGGCTGTTAGTCCGGTGGTGTCATAGATTTCTTGGCGGATTTGCTCCGCCATCAGTGTTGCACTGCCTTTGCACGCAGTACTGTCGGTTACATCAAGGTAGGCTTCATCTAACGATAACGGCTCAATAAGGTCGGTGTACTTTGCAAAAATGGCGCGAATTTGCGTGGAGATTTCTTTATAAACCTGCATTCGTCCGGGAACGATAACCAGATCGGGGCACAGTTGTTTGGCGTGATAGTTCGACATCGCCGAGCGCACACCATATTTACGGGCAATATAATTAGCAGTTGAAAGCACCCCGCGACGACTATTACCACCTATAGCCAGTGGCACATTGGCAAGCGCGGGGTTATCACGCATCTCAACGGCTGCATAAAAGCAGTCCATATCGATGTGAATGAATTTTTTCATCAGGAATACAACAACTGTTTATATATACAGTTATTATATTTAAACTTCCTGAGAGTGCAAGCTAAGAGGTTTGGCTTGTTTGTTGGTTTGGTTTTTTACGGCTAATAAGCCGTGAACCAAATAACCAAAACGCGGCTTCGAATAACAAGCCCACGACAATTAAAGCGATAAATCCTGACATTGTGCCCATGCTATAACAGAGCAAAGCTAGAGCTAGCAAGATGAAAAGTGCAATCCACTTTATCACCCTCAAGGTTAGTTGCTGCATAATTAAGGTCCTTTAATGTGTGTTCATTTTGCTCACACTTTACGTAAGCGTGAACTTATAAATCTAGCACAATCTACTGAGTTTTCTAATTTCCTTGAGCTAAAAGCAGCATATTGCTAACCTAAGTTTTCTCACAATCAACGAAGATTTACTATGCAATCGTTTATAGAACAACACCCTATCAGAACAAAAATTAATGTTGCATGGGGTGAAATGGATGCCCTGCAGCACGTCAATAATGTGGTGTATTTTCGCTACTTTGAAACAGCCCGTATCGATTTCTTTACTCAACTGGGTTTCCTTAAAGATTTACAAGTAACAGGTGTTGGTCCGGTGATCAGCGAAAACAATGCCCGCTATAAACGCCCTGTAACATTTCCTGATACTGTGCATGTTGGTGTAAAGATTAGTGACATTGAACAAGATCGTTTTATGATGCATTACACTGTATTTAGTGAAAGCCAGGACGCAGTAACAACCATTGGCTCATCACAAGTGGTTATGTTTAATTTTAAAACGGGTAAAAAAGCTCAGTTAAATGATGAGTTATTAACTGCACTTAGAGCCCATTCTAGCGATTAACAAGGATCTATTATGCTTTATAGCCCACTTGGTCGAAGTGGTATTGAAGTATCTCGTGTCTGCTTAGGTAGCATGACATGGGGTATGCAAAACAACCAAGCCGATGCCGATGAACAAATCGCCTATGCATTAGATAAAGGCGTTAACTTTATTGATACTGCCGAAATGTATGCCGTTCCCCCTTCTCCAGACACCTACGGTAAGACAGAAGAGATCATCGGT
>NZ_LKDX01000038.1:0-41067 GCF_001401795.1 Pseudoalteromonas sp. P1-26
GGAATTTGTTCGGAGTGCGGGCAACGCCATGTTTTAACATTGAATGATAGGCGTTTTACTTGTACGGCTTGCGGAGCGTATCAAAGCCGCGATCTAGCTGCTGCTAAAAGCATAGCTAGTACAGGTGAATTAGATATAATTGCGGCTGGAATCGTTGCAAGGGTAACACCCGCATCTCAGCAGAAACAATCTGTTAAAATGAAAGTCTTCGAATTATCGAAGTTGGATTTTGGATCTGAGAAAAAAAGCTGCCTAGCCGTTAAGCTAGACTGTAGAAGCCCTGTGATCAGAATGAACCGATGTTGCTGGGTAGTTCACCATCGTCATACCCTCTGATGTTTAAGTGAACTTGATGATTAGTGACCTTTCGCAACAAATAATCAAGCTGAAAACATTCTGATAAAAACGCATATCCTGTACCACCCGCACCAATTACTGATACATTTAATGGTTTAGAAATCCACTCTGATGAAATTAAAAGTATGTTTATTTTTTAACCTTTTAATATGGCCGGACATATAATGTGAATTATTCACAAGGCCGAGCTTAAAAACTCTCCCAAACGCATAAATCGATTTAACTCTCGCATTCTTACTTTTGCATTACTTAGGCTCCTTGTGTTGGCTTTAGCGATCCAAAATGCGAGCAAATTTTGCGTTGTTACAACTTCCTTTGCTTTAAGGGTCTTTTCGTGGTTTACGTGAGTAAAGTTTGAGGCCAGTACAGTTTTCTCAACATCATTCATGCCTTCATTCATTCAGTAATTGATGTGATCTTTTTGGGTAAAGTTGCATTTCCTTGGCAAACAACTCCATTCGAATAAATATTCATCAGTGGCGCATGATACAAATGCGTATTTTCATTAGGTCGTTGATTACTTGGCAAAGCAAACACAATTAACCCATTTGGTTCTCCTTGTTTATCTTTTTCCAAACAAAAAAGAAGGGCAGGGTAGATAATTGAAAAGTTCGTGCCATATACTGTTCCTTCAGCTGACCAATAGAAGTGGCTCACATCAAAGAAAAAGCTCAAATTACCATCAGTCTGTGCTTGTAGAAGCATTCCAGCAGGCTTAAATGGCAAGATACCATTCAAATCATCTACAGAATTTTCTAACTGAATAATATCCTTAGCCAATCTATGACCATCACTAGTGTATAACTTCATCTGATGAGAATTTATAGAAAAGTTAATATGATTTAGGAACGGCCTTACATCGTTATTCGCCTTGGCATAAAAAATACCAGAAATAGCAGACTTAAATGACTCAGCATCACAAGAAAATTGAAAGCCAATAGGAATTACAATTTTGGGAATAGGGTAGCTATCGCATGACATTGTAGCTATTGAAGCTCTTGAACGACCATGTTTAACAATTACTTTATTTTCATCGAATTGAAATTTTAGTGGCTTACTTTCATCGGTAAAGCTACTTATAAAAGTATTAAGTTTTTTGGCTTTGATACAAATCTCATAATCTTCAAACGCATCAATTGGTGAAGATTGCCTAACAATCGATTGAGTGTCCGTTCCTATCACTTCTGCTATGCCGCCAATTAATGAGAAGTGGATATAATCCAACGCAGATATGTTGCATTTTGAGCCATTTGCTACACCACAAGCATCCACAAACAGATGTTTTGCGGTAGAGAGTGAGATTGAAAAATTCATGAATATGCCTTCTATTGTTTATTTAACAACAGAATGACAGCTAAGTTACATCGTGCATTTTGCAAAGAACTAATTAGCTAAAGGTATTGAGCTTAGTTCTTTTTAAATACCAAATATCATTTTTAATTTGATTTGTTGAGAGCTAAGAATAAATATTAAGGATAATGATGGTTAAATATATAGGTTAGATCTTTAGGTTAGCGCTGTGGATTGTGCTATTAACTTATTGATTTTTATAGCTAATAAAAAATAAATGAGATCGCAATTACACGTTATTTAGATCGCAATTACACCTTACTTAGATCGCAGCTACACGTTATTGGTACTCATATTGATATTATTATCAACAGGTTATAAAGGGTTGCCTGTAAAATATCCACAACGACATTGCTCAAGATCGCATTTACACTTTATTTTATTCACAACCACAGTTTGATTTTTATTCGAAATGATTGAAAATAGGCCAAATTACTGTACCAGATCGCAATTGCACGCTTCTCAGATCGCAATTACACCTTTTTTTAGGGGGTTATTCACAGCCCTGCTGAATCCATACTACAGAAGTTTAGTGAATTTTCATTTGAAAAAAGTTTTTTTTCGCCCGTTACCTTTGTTTGCGTGTGGTACAATTCTGTAAATCACTGAAATATATGTGTTTTATTTTTCAGATCGGTTTTACACTTTATTTTGTAATTTCTCTGTCCTTTTTAGAGCAAATTCTTCCGATTTATTTTTGACCAATAGTTTTAAGTTCACATCGGGTACACAGAAGTAAGTTGATGAAATAATATACTGAAAATAAATCTCAGACCCTAATTACACGTTATTCAGTAGTTATGTAGCTTCTCAGATCGCATTTACACTTTATTTTATGAGCTAAATTTTTGTGTCAGATCGCATTTACACGTTATTTTATGACTTCAAATTTCATCCCAGATCGCAGTTACACGTTATTCTATGGCCTCAAATTTCATCCCAGATCGCATTTACACGTTATTTTTCGGCCTCAATTTTCATCCCAGATCGTATTTACACGTTATTTTTGAACTAAATCTTCACCTCAGATCGCATTTACACGTTAATCAAATAGATAGGTTTTGAACTCAGATCGCAGTTACACGTTATTCATACTGTTACTCAATCTACCAGATCGCAATTACACGTTATTTTTAATAGGCTTAATAGGTAGTCAGATCACAGTTGCACTCTATTATCTTAATGATTATAAAGAGTTTTTTAATAATGGTGCATTTTACTGTGTTATTTATATAGCGATTTGATATATTTGAAATTCAAGTATGCGGGAATTTCGGTATGAGCAAAAACAAACTTACAATAAATAATTTGCCAGAGACTATCAGCACTAAAGGGCTAGTAGTTCAGGAAGCCGCTGAGGTTGAGCAGCTCAAACTCTTTACTGATGTGCATTTTGAAGGTTTGAAATCAAATTCGTTATCAAATACCTTTCCTTTATATGATTTATGGTCTCGTTTTGTAAGAGTTAAAACTACCATATACCCAATTAGACAAGCACCAGAAAGGCTCGTTAATTCTCGTTCTATTTCTGATAAGTTGGATGGTGTTGAATACACCGGTGAATTACAAATTTCACCAGCTGTAATCAAAGGTAAAGAAACTGACTATGTTGCTTGGCCATCTGACCGCGAAGAAAAGGTAGAAAGGGCGCTTATATCACTTGCAACTAAAGGCAATATTTCTAAGATTAATAACGCAAGCGGCACTCGTTACGCAATTCATTTTAAAATGAATGAACTAAATGCAGAGCTTAAGTCAGTTAATCAATCATTATCTTATCCAGATTTAAAGGAAGCGCTACTAATCCTGTCAGGGAGTCAACTGTCTTTTAACTACAGCACCAGCTCAAATGGTGAAGTAGAAACAAATGAAGCAAAAATGCCTTATCTGGGGTCAATTCATTTTTCTGGTAAAAAAGGGCCAAGCACTCAGAGATGCATTGTATTTCTTAATGAGTACATGGCTCAGCAAATTGAAACTGTATCGTATAAAGGATATTACTTTAACCAGGCGCAACAATTTAAGAGAACCTTATCTAGCTGGCTTACAACCAGACTTTATACATTGTTTAGATACGCCAGCCCCGAAAAGACGTATCACTTCATGCTTGTAAGAATAATGATTAAGTTTGGCTCTATTGAGTCAGAAGACATCACTGAAAATCGCTTAATCGCTATTCGCAGAAATATGACTTCAACAATGAAAGACCTTATTAATGCTGGCATTTTAGAGAAGTATGATATAGCTGCTGTAAAAGACGATGAAGGTAAGGTTATCGATTACAAGTACACGTTATACCCAACAGAAGGGTTCTGTGATGAAATTGTGTCGCTCAACAAACACGCTAAAAAAATTAGAATCAAAAGCAATACGACGGAAGAAGTTGTTGAAACTCTTTTAATCGAGCAGTAAGGGGCAGTACATATATTGGTTATGGGGACTGCACTGTTAAAGTTGAACAGTGCAGTGGATTAATCTTAGTTAAGTTTAAACATCTTCTTCCACAGAAGATCATTAAACCAGCTATGTTTACTTTATCAATTTACACTGTGTTTTGGTTAAGCTTGTATCCAGTCATGGCAAAATTTCCCATATGGAAGACTGTTGCAATCTATTCAGAAACAACTTTATGCATATCGATGTATGCTATTTTCTTTGTTGCTTTTAATGACAAAGTTAAATGTGATAGTGCAGTTTGACTAGGGTTGGTTGGAAATTTCTTTAATCATTCCCTTCCAAAATTAATAAAACGAATTTTTCTTCTATTTCAATTTTTTTTCAGGCTTTATTGATTGGCTAAGTTGGTAAGTTAACTCTGAGTAATTCCAACAAGGTCTAATAATGAGTTATTTAAAGGCAGCGGCTTTAACTACTTTGATGTTTTCATTTAGCGCTATTGCTATCACAACTATCAAAGGAACGATGAATGTCTACAAACCAGAATTTGTCATCGAGAACAAATCAGGCACACTTATTTCAAACGTAAGAAACTTCAAGCTTGAGGCTCGCCAAACTGTTATAGACGATTACTGTACTGTCACTACAGATAACAATTTAGCATTACAAGGGGGAACCTTAAGCGCTGGATATTGTTTATTTGAATGGAATAACACAGCCGGTTATTCAATTGATGGATTTAAAGTTGAAGGCGTCGCCTCCAATTCAGGTCCGAATAGTATTGGCTACTCAATTTATTATTATTCAGGGTCAGCAAAAGCTAAAAAGTTAGTTGATACAAAAAACTTTATTTTCAATTTTGCAGCTCCAGTTAAGCCCACTGTCCAAAGATACTCAGTTAAGCTTGGAAACTCATGGAAAAGCGTAGGTAGCCATACCAATTACAACCCCGCAAACAAGTTTTCTGCAGTTAGAGTTAATGTTGAAGCAAGGGATTACAGTCAGAAGGTATCTATACCATCGCTTGGTAGCTGTACAGTAGTAAGTGGCGCTACTTCATGCGATATTTCATTTTCAGAAATAAAGCTTGGTGATGCTATTTCAAATAAAGTGGGCTCTTTAAGCTATCAAGTGTCAGTTGATTCGAGTAATAGTTATTGGGGAGTTAGTAACACCAAACACGCTTTAACTGTTCCTTGGAATTACCAACCAACAAAAATTGACCTTTTTGAGGTTAATTCAATGCCTGCTAGTTATGCGACTACAAAGACAATAAACGTTAATAGCAAATCAATTCAAGTTTCGAATAACACAGCTAAACTCGTTTTAAATAAGCCTTCAAGCGAGATTGTTGGCGATTGGTGGGCCCCATCTGAGTTAAATGTAAAATTCAGCCGAAATAGTCAGCCAACCATTTCAAGTGGCATCACCTATAGCGGGAATGTTCTATATACAAAAGATGGCTCACTAGTTACTGCAAATAAGACTATTACGAGCACTAAGAGAGAAAGTGTAAATGGTGCATATGTTTACACGTTCGATATGACGCAAATTGAAGATGGTTATTATGGTGCTTCTGTGGCTTTCACAAATTCAAGTGGCATCCCTTCTAACCAAAATTTTAATGGGTTAAGAATTAACAAAGCTGCCCCCAAAATTGATATTTTCAAATCAGGTGTTAAGCAAAATAACAGCAGTAACTTTGCATACAATCAAGAGCTGGTAATTTCAACTTTCAATTCATTTACAGATGACGTTGACCTGGTATCGATTCAAGTTAATTCTTCTAACGTTGCTTTTAACAAGCCAAAAATTGGTGTGGCCACAATACCTGACACTGTTATTTTCAAAAATGGCTTAAATACAATAAAAGTTACGGTCAAGGATACTCTGGGACATTTATATTCCAGAACAATCACACTAAATAAAGTTCAAGATGAAATCGAGTTTAAGATTAACAATTTAGGTGGTCGATTAGTATCTCACGTAAAAGAGTCTAGTTTTGAAGCAGTCCAAACTAAGTTTTCAGGTTTCTGTGACATTGTGACCAATGAAGCGGTTGCAATTGGTACCAACAAAAATGTATCTGGAAAGTGTTATTTTGAATGGGTTGGTATGGATGAGCTTGATAGAGATAACTTTTCTCTTAAAGGTCGATTGAGAATGAGCGGAGTTGTGCCTGTTGGGTATAAAGTGTTTGCCTATTTTGGCGCAGAGAAAGAGAAAACACTAATCAAGTCTGGAACTACTTCTTTTAACGTCGAGGCCCCAATTGCGCCTGAACTAACAAAATATTCTATTTATGTAGGGAATAAATGGATCGACAATAATAGCGATGTCAATCACGATCCAAACGCTCAGGTTAAAGCCATTTCAATCACTACTAAGCCAGTTAATTATTCACAACAGGTGATTGTCGATAATTTGGGGAGTTGTTTAATAAATGCTGGAAGTACATCCTGCACAATAAATATCACTCCTTATTTCCTTGGAAATAAAAATTACATTGGCTATGAGGATGGCATTGTTTCTCACCAGTTTAAGGTAAATTCAATTAATAAGTACTTTACTGATAAAGAAATAAACTCACAGGCCATTGTAAGTTGGGAATATGCATACTCTCGGGTAGAGCAAGTAAAAGTTAATGCAAGGGCTAGTGGTTTGCCATTGAGCTTTGGCTTGTTAGGCGCTTCTATAGATGTTGAGAACGAAACAGCGAGAGTTGTATTTGATAAACCGTCTCCAGCTATATCAGGTACATGGTGGCTTCCTAAATCGATTGAACTTGAGTTTAAAGTTAGTAGTTCGCACGAAGTCCTTAAGGAACTTGAATTTGACGGTACTACTCTTTTTAAAAACGATAATATTACTGAAGGTGAAACTGTAATAGTAAAAAATCTAACCGGGCCTGAAGTTATTAATAACAAGTTTATTTATACAGCTGATGTGCAGAGTGTACCAGATGGACACTACGATATTACGGTTACTTCAAAGTACTTATATTCAAAATCAGATAAAAAAGAATTTAAAAACGCTGCATTCTTATCTCGTAAGCAGCCATCAATTTCTATTTTCAGAAACAGCCAAAGTATGGAGGAAGATGATGAGTTCTACTTTGATAGTGAACTGTTAGTAGCAGGGTTTAATGGCTACGTAAATGGTGTCACTATTGAGAGTGTACAATCAAACGGCGTGCCATTAAGTTTAAATTCTGTTGGTGACGGTATTGTCACTATTAATGGCTTAACTCAGCTGTTATCACCAAAAGATAATGCAGAAATTAGTGTTGTAGTTAAAAACTCTTCAGGTGATAAATTTAATTATGATCTAAATGTTGTCTTTGCTCCTATGTCGTTTGATATAAAGCATCGTGAAAACGACTATCTACCGTTCAGACTAATTGAATTGGTTTATTTAGATTCTGAACAAGTGAGCGGCGAAGAGTGCCGGTTCTATAGTGAAAGAGACCTCGCGGTTAAATATGCGCGCAAAGGTGTTAAAAGTTGCATATTCAATTGGGTTAATTTACCAGAAGGCTTTGAAATATCATTGCGAGGTAGAACACCATCGGCTGTTGGTTATTTAGACAAAGCGCTTGTAGAAATTGAAAGCGATATCGAAATAATTAATGAGTTTGGTGAAACGCTGATCATACCTAATGAAAAAACACAGATTTCTTCTCAGGAACCAACAGGGATTTCAGTTGAAGCTAGCTCAAGGCGAGAACTTATAAACGGTTTTTATCCAGTTGAATACTCGGGTGGTGAAATTGTCAGAATGGGTACTGTATCGAGCCCTGGTTCATTAGATATGACATTCGACACCAAAGGGGTTAGCCAAACATTTCCGAAAAACCCTTCTACAAGAACAGGTGAAATATTTAGAACATCTGGTAGGTTCGATATGCCTTTTGAAGTTGAACGCAATCTATGGGAAGTATTCCCTATCGATTACAACGTTAAGTACCATAGAATGCCAGAAATAAATGCATCCCAAAGCATTAAAGCTTTAGTCGTTCCTGATAGCACACTTGGCGTTAATCTAGATTTTCAAGATGATCAGATCCTATCTACCGATGAAGTAACAGCTAAAATCAACCTTGGGAATTACAATCGAATCGATGGATGGGTTTATGACAAAAGCTCAATGGGTGAATGGGAAGTTTACATAGGTAAGTACGACAGAAGAAATATACCTGAACCATTAACAGAAACTGTCACAATTGATGCGAAAGGAGAAGCCTTCATAAAAATGCCAATGGAAGTTATTGGCGAAGAAAGTGGAATTTATGTTGCAGTAGCAAAAGCAAAAACACCTATACCTGATTATGAGTACTATATTCAGTCTGCTCGTGCATACTTTATTGTGTACAAAGGCACTAAAATTGAAGGGGAGCTAAAGGATGGCTTAATTAAGGGCCGGATACCATTGAGAGCTTCAGCAATTTACTCACCTGAAGACCGAGCAGATGTTGGATCACTTGGCCGAGTTGTGTGGGAAGTTTCAAGTAACGGTTCAGATTGGAGGGAGTCTACAGAACATAAAGATACTTTACGTTGGCGTAAGCGATATGAAAACGAAGAAATTGAATACTTGAGAGTTAAAGTTGAAAATAAGTTTACAGGTGAATGGTCAACTAGCGGTACTCTAAAAGTTGTTGCTTATGAAAAACCTGAACTATTAATTCAACAAACTAATGAAGTTCTATTTAATGAAGCTGCAAAGTTCGTTTTGTATGACGGAGATAACCTCGTTCAAAATGGGGATGGTGTTATCGAGTGGTCAACTGATAATCGTAAGTCTTGGTTCACAGGTCCAGCAGAAATCTCATTCTATAAAGATGACTTTACAGGAAGAGATATCAATGCCCGAATGAAATATAACGGGATAGCAAGTGACAGTAGTTTGGGTGATGAAGCTTTTGTCGAAGCTAGGGCGCGATACTACTTCTTAAGAGCGCCACGATTCTATTTTGATTTAGATGTCCCTGATCTAGTCGAAGTCGGCTCTACACACCACATTAAAGGAAGCTCTTTCACAAGAACTGAGTCTATTAATGGTAGGACTCAAAACCAATGGGTGTTACCGGATGGGAAAGTAATAAATGATAGTGAATTTGACCTGACATTTAGTGAAAATCTTCTTGAAGGAAGAAACTTTATTCTGACCTACCAAGCTTGGGTAGAGGGGTCAAAGCAAGAGACAATCAACGAGACTAGAGTTCGTGTGAAAAGCTGGACATACGAGTTTCCTGAAATTGAACTAAACATGCCAGCTACAGTAAATTATATGCCTTCTAAACATATTGCATGGGTAGGCTTAGAGCGTCATTTTGCTCCTGGCGTCGAGTATACATATGAGCTACTAAAAACACCCGGAGTTAAAGTGTTAAATCAAGATGACGGCAAGTTTACTCTGCAGTTTTCCCAAGAAGGAATGAAAAATCTCACATTTAGGGTTACTAACAGCAGGGGACAAAGCAAAGAAGTAAGCCAAATTGTAGAAGTTTTACCTCCAACCCCATTAGAAATTGAGATCGTGCGTACATTCAGTAATGAATACCTGAGATATCCATTAGATGTATCACTTAGATCTCGTGTATGGCTTTCACATCCAGATGATAGAGTTTCAGTGTATAAATGGTACTTGGATGGCGAGCTTGTCATGGAAAGCAAGCGCTATAGAGAAAGTATTGGAGATTTATCAGTTGGTGATCATACTATCCGCGTTGATGTTGAAACTGAGTTTGGTCAGACAGGTTCGCAGTCATTTGAAGTGAGCGTGATACCAAATCAGAAACCAACCGGTAGTATTAATATGCATGAAACAGATCAAGTGTTTGAATTACATCTCAACTGTAATGACTCGGATGGTCGAATTGCTGCGACTACATGGCAGTTAAATGGTGAGTTACTAACGCATTCTCATAATATTATCCAATTCAGCAAGGATAAGCTAAAAGGTACAAATTATGTTGTAGGTAGATGTTATGACGATAGTTTCGAATACATAGATATCACTCAGACAATTCATTAAATGATATGTGAATATGGAAGCTGTTTTGAATGCTATATTCAAAAAAATGAACAGCCTATGATTGGGCTCAATTATTGCCAAAAATGAACCTAAAAAGCTATTTAAGACATGAACTTGGATATAAACATTAAGCTTAAGAGCGGTTTTTATAGCATCCGTTAAAATTAACTTTAACAAAATAACTCATAAATGTTTTGATGATATCAATTTACTTATTCGAAAATTTATATTAATATAAGAGGTGTATTTTTATGAGGATTTTATGTCTAAAGCATTTTCAAAAGTCTTAGTAATAACGCTTATGCTATTTGCCTTTGTAGGGCAAGCATTTGCTTATTCTGCTATGTCTTGCGAAATGTCATTAGGTTCTCACGAATCACACATGAAGATGGATCATGGTGATATGAATAAAAGCAGTAATGGTCAATCAGAAGATTGTTGTGACGTTGAATGTATTTGTCCTGCAAATGCTTGCTCATCTACGACAGTCCTAAATTCCAGTGTTGACTCGACAGATATTCAAATATTGAGTGAATCTGTAGCTGCTATGCAATCTAAACAACCTCATTCAATTTCCACTTCCCTTTATCGTCCACCAATTTTTGCCTAATACAGGATTAGTGCGTCTAAATTTCGCGCACATGTAATTAATTTTTCTGTTAGTCAATATAGCGTCGTAGCGCTATAGCTATTTTCCAGCGATGTCTGGGGGCAAAAATGATCAATAAGTATTTAAAAATAGCAGTTCTAATGCTGCTTTCACCTGCGTTTGCAAACTCCAATGAACATAAGCATGCACACAATAACGACGTAACACCTTTGGAGTTAATCGTTTATAAAACCCCAACTTGTGGGTGTTGTAAAAAATGGATAACTCATATTGAAGACAAAGGGATCGTTGCGCATTCCAAAGATTTCCGAAACATCGGCAACATCAAAACTAAGTATGGTATCAAACCTAATTACCGTTCATGCCACACGGCAGTGAGTAGAAATGGATTTGCCTTTGAAGGTCATGTACCCGCTAAGTTTATTCAGAAGTTCTTGTCAGAAGAGCACCCCAATGCGATTGGATTATCTGTCCCAGCAATGCCTGTTGGCTCTCCTGGTATGGAAGTCGGCGACCGCTTTATGTCATATAACGTATTAATTTTATTTAAAGATGGAACGAGTAAAGTATATGCAGAAGTTAAGGCTTATGAGGAGCAATTCTAATGAGATTAAATGTTTCAAGCCTTACTCTAATTTCAACTTCGCTAATGCTCGGCTTGTCTGTATTCTCAGCTCAAGCTGAGAAAGTAGTGTCACTTGAACAAGCTATCACCTTGGCTCAGCAAAATGATCCTTGGCTTCATGGGAGTCGGTTAAAACAAAGCGCGGTTGAAAATAGAAGTATCGCTTCAGGTACTTTGCCTGACCCCAAAGTATCACTAGGGATAATGAATTTACCAACAGATACTTGGGACTTAGATCAGGAAGGAATGACTCAACTAAAGGTTGGTGTTTCTCAAATGTTTCCTAGAGGTGATAGTTTAAAGATTAAACAAGAGCAATTAAAAATTGAGTCAACGAAATTTCCACTGCTACGAGAGGATCGTAAGGCTAAACTGATAAGCCAAGTATCACAGTTATGGTTAGATGCTTACTTAGCTCAACAAACCATTAAATTGATTGAAGCGGATTGGGCGCTCTTTGAGCAGATGGCGGAAGTTACTAAAGCTAGCTACTCAAATGTTGTTGGTAAAACCAGACAACAAGATGTTATTCGTGCTCAATTGGAAATCGTGCAGTTAGATGACCGATTAACTTCGCAAAAGCAGAAACTAGAAACAACAATCGCTCGCCTTAATGAGTGGCTTCATATCTACGATGCTGCTGGCTTGAATGAATCATTTAACTTTGATACGCAACCATTAGAGTTTAGGGTTTCTAAAAAGTTGCCTGCAATTCATTTGAACAATTCAACAGTCCTAAAAGCATCTAATTACTCAAGAAATCTATTGGCTCAGGAGCTTTCGAATCACCCAGCCATACTTGCAATTGATATAAAACGCAAAGCTTCAGAAAAAGCAGTTGAGTTAGCTAAACAGCAATATGAACCGCAATGGGGTGTTAATGCTAGTTATGCCTATCGGGACAATATGCCCTCTGGTGATAGCCGAGCTGATTTATTTTCTGTTGGAGTAACGTTTGATTTACCCTTGTTCACCGAGAACAGACAAGATAAGCAAGTTGCAGCTTCTATTGCAGATTCAGAGACTATTAAAACCGAGAAACTATTACTGACAAAGCAAATGATCAGTATGGTGGAAAAGGAGCTTAGACAGCTTAAGCGTTTATCTGATAGGCAATCTATCTATCAAGAACAACTCCTTAAACAAACTCATGACCAAGCAGAAGCGTCATTGACAGCTTACACAAATGATGATGGCGATTTTGCCGAAGTTGTTCGAGCAAGAATCGCAGAATTAAATGCCAGAATATCAGCCTTAAGAATTGATGTTGACGCACTTAAAACAGTTGCTCGTATCAACTATTTCTTTGCACGTTCTCAATCTAACTCAAATGCTGAACATAAGTCGATGCAAACTTCACACAAAACTAATCAGCACTTATCCAATCAGCAATTTGGAGAAAAATAATGTCAACGAATACTAAAACAATTATTGCCATCATCATTGGTGCTGCGCTAGGCGCAGGAGTATTGAGCTTATATCAAGGTGCAGGGTCAAACAGTAATACAGATGAAACAACATCAGCAGAGAAAAAGCCTCTGTATTGGGTTGCACCGATGGATTCTAATTACCGCCGGGACAAGCCCGGTAAGTCGCCTATGGGGATGGATTTAATTCCTGTGTATGAGGAAGAATCATCTGGTGATGATTTTGGTCCCGGAGCAGTAAAAATTGCGCCTCATGTAGTGAATAACCTAGGGGTTCGCACTGCACCTGTTGAGCTGAAAAATATGCATACTGAAATATCAACGGTTGGTTACGTTCAATATGATGAAGATAAGCTAATTCATATCCACCCACGTGTTGATGGTTGGATTGAAAAACTCTATGTCAAAGCGGCAGGTAACCCTGTAGAGAAAGGGCAGCCTCTTTATACACTGTATTCTCCTCAGTTAGTTAACGCGCAAGAAGAACTTTTAATAGCTTTAAAGCGCGACAATAGTTCCTTAATTTCGGCGGCGAAAGATCGCCTTAAAGCGTTACAGCTTTCAGCAGATTTCATTCAAAAGCTAGAAAAGACTAGAAAAGTTCAGCAAACCATCACCTTTTATTCACCACAAGCAGGTGTTGTTGACGGTTTGAAGATTAGAGAAGGCTTTTATGTCAAGCCGGGAAACACCTTATTAAGCATTGGTCAACTAGATCAAGTTTGGGTTGAAGCAGAAGTGTTTGAACGTGACGCAGCCTTAATTAAAGAAGGACTGCCTGTATCAATGACACTGGATTATTTACCCGGAGAGGACTGGGCTGGTGTCGTTGATTATGTTTATCCAACATTGAATAGTAAAACACGCACACTCAGAGTGAGACTGAAGTTTGACAACCCAGACTATCAATTAAAACCAAACATGTTTGCACAAGTCTCTATTCACGCTAATCAAGCTGATAGCACGATACTCGTACCTAAAGAAGCCGTCATTCGCACAGGTAAACAAGACAGAGTTGTACTTGCCTTGGGGGATGGGCAATTTAAGTCTATCGAAGTGACAATTGGCCGGGTTGATATCGATAGTATCGAAATCTTAGAGGGTCTTAATGAAGATGATGTTGTGGTGACATCTGCTCAATTCTTGATTGATTCTGAATCAAGTAAAAACTCTGATTTTAAACGAATGACTCATGACGAAGTGCCTAGCTCTGTTTGGATGGAAGGCGAAATCAACAGCGTCATGGCGGGACATCGTATGGTTAATATTACTCATGGTCCTGCTGAGGCTTGGGATTGGCCTGAAATGACAATGGACTTCGATGTAGGTGAAAAGGTAGATATTGATTCACTGAAGTCTGGTCAATCTTTGCACTTTGAAGTGAGCAAAACCGAAGAGGGTGGATATGAAGTTACTGGAATTCATATCATGAGTGAGCCTGCTGATATGAGTGAAGAAGTATCATCAGCAACAGTATCAGGTTTAATTAATGCGATTGATATTGATACACGGATTCTAAATATTAGCCGAGGCCCAATAGAGAAGTGGGATAGACCTGCTGCGACGATGGATTTTATCGTCGCGGACAATATAGAAATAGTTGATTTCAATGTTGGTGATAATGTCACTTTCACTTTTGAGGTTAGGGATGACTTAGTTATCACTGAAATCTCTCTTGAATCAGATGAACAACACGGCAAGGAAAATAAAGCTGCTGTTGATCATTCTAATCATTAAGTGGGAGAAAAATAATGATTGAATCAATTATTAGATGGTCTATCGGCAATCGTTTCTTTGTTTTGTTGATTACCTTAATTATCGCGTTTGGTGGTTTGTATTCATTACAAAAAACGCCAGTAGATGCACTCCCAGATCTTTCTGATGTGCAGGTGATAATTAAGACGAGTTATCCGGGACAGGCACCACAAGTTGTGCAGGATCAAGTGACATTTCCACTTACTACAGCGATGCTATCAGTGCCGGGGGCGCAAACTGTTCGTGGTTACTCATTCTTTGGTGATTCCTACGTCTACATTATTTTTGATGATGATACTGATTTGTATTGGGCTAGAAGCCGAGTACTTGAATACTTAAGCCAAGTAGCATCAAGCCTGCCTGATTCGGCAAAACCTCAATTAGGACCTGATGCAACAGGTGTGGGTTGGGTATACATTTACGCTTTAACAGATAAGTCTGGAAACCATGATCTAAGCCAATTAAGAAGCATTCAAGACTGGTTCTTAAAGTATGAACTACAAACTGTTCCGGGCGTGTCCGAAGTTGCCGCCGTTGGTGGTATGGTTAAGCAGTATCAAGTGCAAGTAGATCCTGACAAATTGAGAGCTTACGATATTCCTCTAAGTTTAATACAAATAGCCTTACAAAAAGGGAACAAAGAAACTGGCGCATCCGTTGTGGAAATGGCTGAAGCTGAATATATGGTTACCGCAACGGGGTATATTCAATCAGTTAGTGATATAGAGAAAATTCCACTTGGTATTAACGAACAAGGCACGCCGTTGCGTATTGGTGATGTTGCCAACGTTAACCTTGGTCCTCAAATGCGCCGTGGTATCGCAGAACTTAATGGCGAAGGCGAAGTTGTTGGTGGTGTTGTCGTTATGCGCTTTGGTGAAAACGCTCAACAAACCATAAATGGGGTAAAAGAAAAGCTTGAGTCGCTCAAATCTTCTTTACCAGAGGGGGTGGAGGTTGTCCCTGTCTATGACAGATCGAAGTTAATAGATCGTGCTGTTGATAACCTTTGGAGCAAGTTGCTAGAGGAGCTTGCGGTCGTGGCTATTGTCTGTGTTGCTTTCCTATTTCATCTTCGCTCATCAATTGTGGCAGTTGTTACTCTACCATTAGGTATATTGGTGTCATTCATCATCATGTATATGCAAGGCATCAATGCCAATATTATGTCTTTAGGCGGTATCGCTATTGCTATTGGTGCGATGACTGATGGTGCAATAGTGATGATTGAAAATATGCATAAACATATGGAGAAAACACCACTAACAGATGAAAACCGTTGGCAAATTGTAGCTAAGGCTGCGAGTGAGGTAGGCCCTGCATTATTTTTTAGCTTGCTGATCATAACTGTCTCATTCTTACCTGTGTTTATCTTAGAAGCGCAAGAAGGAAGAATGTTTTCACCGCTCGCCTATACAAAAACCTATGCAATGGCTGCATCAGCAGGCTTGGCAATAACATTGGTGCCTGTTTTGATGGGCTACTTTATTCGAGGCAAAGTCGTCTCTGAAAAGAAAAACCCATTAAATCGATTATTGATTGCTATCTACATGCCTGTTTTAAAGCAAGTCATGAAGTTTCCAAAATTGACAATAGTCGCAGCAGTATTAGTGACTATCGTTGGTTTTTGGCCTGTCGATAAAATTGGTAGTGAATTCATTCCGCCATTGGATGAAGGCGACCTTATGTATATGCCTACTACATATCCCGGCATTTCAATCGGTAAAGCAAGAGAGTTATTGCAGCAAACGGACAAGCTTATTCGCACTGTGCCAGAAGTTGAAAATGTATTCGGTAAAGTAGGACGAGCTGAAACCGCAACTGACCCTGCGCCTCTAACCATGATTGAAACCTTTATTCAATTGAAGCCACGGGAGGAGTGGCGAGAAGGCGTGACAACTGAGTCGTTAAAAGCTGAGTTTGATAAGTTGGTTAAATTTCCGGGCTTAACCAATGCTTGGGTCATGCCAATCAAGACCCGCATTGACATGTTAGCTACAGGTATAAAAACGCCTGTCGGTATTAAAGTCGCCGGACCAGAACTTGATGTAATTCAGGATATCGGCCAACAAATAGAACAACTCTTGCCAGAAGTGACAGGCACAGCGTCAGTTTACTCTGAACGAGTTGCAGGTGGACGATATATCAAGGTTGATATTTCACGAGATAAATCAAGTCGCTTTGGGTTAAATATCGAAGATGTCCAACAAGTAGTTTCTACTGCGATTGGCGGTATGAATGTGACACAAACGATAGAAGGTCAAGAGCGTTACCCTGTTAATCTGCGCTATCCGCAAGATTATCGAGATTCTCCTGAGCAGCTAGCACGATTACCTGTTGTAACACCAAGTGGTCAACGCATTGCACTAGGTGATGTTGCTGATATTCGAGTAGAGAATGGCCCACCGGGTATTAAAAGTGAGAATGCCAGAATCAATGGTTGGACTTTCATTGATATTGATAGCGTTGATGTAGGTACTTATGTTGAAAATGCTAAAGAACACTTAGCAAATAACCTGACATTACCAGCAGGCTATTCAATTACTTGGGCTGGACAATACGAATATATGGAAAGAGCGAAAGAAAAGCTCACCTATGTATTGCCTTTAACACTCGCCATTATTGTTATTCTGCTTTACCTGAATTTCAGAGCGTTTAGTGAAGTGGCTATCATTATCGTTACCTTGCCGATGGCAATGATCGGTGGGTTATGGTTGATGTATCTAGAAGGGTTTAATTTCTCAGTAGCTGTTGGTGTGGGCTTTATCGCTCTAGCTGGTGTTGCGGTTGAGATTGGCGTGATAATGCTGGTTTATCTTAATCAAGCACTTGCTGAGCTTAAGGAAAAAGCGGTGGAGCGAGCAGAACTCATCTCAGATGATGCATATCAAGATGCATTATTGCACGGTGCTGGCTTACGAGTTCGTCCAGTAATGATGACGGTAGCTACAATCATTATAGGTTTAATGCCTATTTTATATGGTACTGGTACAGGTTCTGAGGTCATGAGCCGCATTGCTGCTCCTATGGTAGGCGGAATGACAAGTGCTGTGCTGCTCACGCTTATTGTACTCCCTGCAATTTACTCAATCATTAAAAAGCCTGAAGTAAATGCCTTTAACAAAGAGCTTTCTAACGTGGAGCCTGAGAATAATGCTTAGCACGGCTAGAAAATATCACAAATGGCTAATGGCATTTGTCGGAATACAATTCCTCTTCTGGTCTATTACAGGCGTGTATATGGTGACTATGGATATTCACTATATACACGGCGAAACCTTGGCTAAGAGTGAGGAAGCCAAAATAGATTTAGCAAGTATGGATTACTCCATTGTAAAGCTAGCTGCGGATTATCCTAAAGCTAGCCAAGTTACACTTACTCAAAGTATGGGCCGTCCTTTGTATTCTTTTATTAATGGAGAAAATGGAAAAGTAGCAATAGATGCTAAAACTGGAGCTGTTCAGGCCCTTGTAGATGAAACCAAGGCTAAAGAAATCGCACAATACCATTATGCGCTGAATCATCAAATCGACAGCATAAGGTTGATTAAGTCAGCGACAAACTTGCCTGCTGAGTTGTCCCCAAGGCATTTACCTGTTTGGAGAGTGACGTTTGAGCAATTCTCCACACCGACATTTTATATAAGTCAACAAACAGGATCACTTGTTGCCAAGCGTCATGATTACTGGCGATTGTTTGATTGGATGTGGCGGTTCCACATTATGGATTACTATGATGGAGAAAACGTATCAAACTGGTTTTTGTTCTTGGTCGCAACTCTAGGTCTAATGGGAGCAATTACTGGCGCAGTATTGACTTATTACCGAGTGCTTTCCCCAAATAAAAAGAGAGTCATTTGATGCGACTATTTAAGTTAAATACAACGATACACAAGTGGCTTTCTTTATTTGTTGGTTTACAACTGCTTATTTGGTTGGGAACGGGCCTTTACTTCAATTTGATGGATCACAGTAAAGCCAGTGGTAATGAACTTAGAGTTCATTCTCATCATGAAGGTAGCATTACAGGCTTTGACCTATTCCCTATTAAAGACATTACTAGTAATGCTCCGCAGGAAGTAAACCTTATATGGGTTTTACATCAGCCTTACTATCATTTTGTGTTCGATAAGGGGCAGCATAGCTATCAAGAGCGCCACTCAAAGCTATTTGATGCTGTAACAGGAAAGCCATTTAATTTGTCTGAAGAACAAGTACTAACTTTGGCAAAAAACTCCTACTCAGGACAGGGTAAGTTAACTACTCCAGTGTTATCTCAACCTCCGTTTTCTGATCACGTAAGGCAGCAAAATCCTATGTGGCAAGTTGCCGTTGAGGATGAGAACAATACAACTATTTATTTAGATAGTATTACAGGTCAAGTACTTCGCCATGCCAATGATGATTTCAGATTGAAAGATCTGATGATGAAGCTTCACTTTATGGACTATGGCAATTCTGGAGGATTTAACCATTGGTTGATCATTGCATTTGCTTTTGCAACGCTATTCCTTTCAATTACTGGTGTTACTTGGCTGATACAACAGTATAGAAGTGGTTTACTGAAGCTAGGTTGGGGCACTAACAGGCAAAAAGTGGCAGTGACGTTTTCCAATGAAAATATTATTACTGACATCTCAGCAGTTGGTCGCTCAACTGTATTAGAAGGGCTAGCTAGTTCACATGTATACCTTCCTTCAGGTTGCGGTGGTGGCGGTACTTGTGGCAAATGCGTGTTCTTAAGTTCAACTAAATTACCTATCACACTATCTGAACAGGAACATTTATCTCAGGAGCAACTTAAGGAAGGTTATCGGCTTGGATGTCAGCATAGGTTCTCTGAAATTAGTTCGATTGAAGTTAATACTGATCGCAATATTGAAAATCATGAGCTAGTTGTGGTTGCGACTAATTTCATTACTCCTTTTATCAAGGAAGTGAAATTTAAGCTGAAATCAGGCAAACAGTTGGCATTTAAAGCTGGTGCATATATGCAATTTGATGTGCCAGCAGGGATGAATAGCTTACGTCCAGATGATATGCCAGAGTGCTATGAAAAATACTGGGATAGCTACTATCATGGAAAATTTTCTCATAACGGTGTAACTCGCCACTACTCATTAGTTAACTTTGACGAGGAGTCTGATGAGTTAATGTTTAATATCCGTTGGCAGACCGCAAAGAATGGTTTTAAAGCAGGAATAGGTTCAAGTTATTTAGGTTCACTCCAAGTAGGTGAAACGATAACTGCAAGAGGCCCTTTTTCTGATTTTTATGCCACTTCAAATAAAAAAGTTAGTCGCGTGTTTATAGGTGCGGGTTCAGGACTTGCACCACTGAGGTCTATTATTTTTGAACAGTTGAAAAAGCATAAAGATAAAAGTGGTTTGACTCTTATCTATGGTGCGCGAACTGAAGATGACTTGCTATACCATAATGAATTGAAGTCACTGAGTGAGAAGCATAAAAACTTCTCTTATATTCCTACTCTTTCTAATCCTTCAGAAGAATGGCAAGGGCACTCAGGCTATGTTCAAAAAGTACTTCTGCCGTATATGAACCAAAAAGCAGAACTGCATTTGGCTGAGTTTTACTTGTGCGGTCCAGAAGCAATGATGAGTGAAGTGGAAAAAATAATTACAGATGCTGGGATTCCAAGTAATCAAATTTTCAAAGATAAATTTAGTCGTTAATCCATTAAATAAATAGAGGTATATATGAAAACATTAATTAAACTTTTAACCATAATCAGTGTTGTTTTTAGTAGTGCAGTATTTGCACATGTGCATCTTGAAAAAAGCGTGCCTGCTGATAATGCAATGCTAATGAATACTCCAGAAAAATTGACATTGGGATTTAGCAAAGAGGTACGTGTAGTTAAAGTTACGTTGAAAAATAAAAAAGGTGAAAATATTAAATTTGACTTTAAACCATCAAAAGAAGCTTCCAGAGAGTTTTCATGGGAACTACCTAAATTAGCTCCAACAAACTATATCGTTGATGTGACCTATTTAGGTAAAGATGGACATAAAATGAAAGATAGCTTCGGCTTTATGGTTCATTAGTAAGGCTGTGTGATTGATATGGAAATGTATATCTGGAATACAGTCATTGTACTGTCAAAAATTGTATTTTACGTCGGCTTTGCCTGTATTGCCGGCTATACATTTTTCAGACAAATTTTTGAGCATAATGAATCTCATAGTAATGCTGTAATAGCGAATTTAACGTGGACAAGAACTTATATAGTTATGGCTTTGATCGCTAATATTACTTGGTTCTTTGCCAGTACTGGTGCAATGGCAGAAGAGGGAATTCAGGGGGCGATAGACGCTGATATATTGGCTATTATGTGGGACTCCTCTGTCGGCACTGGAGCTTTGCTTCGAGCGCTTGGGCTAGTTACCGCAATAATCGCTTTAGCTTTAAGGTTCAAACTCGCTGTGAACTCGTACTTAAAACAAAGCGCTTTAATGTTGAGTTTATTAATCCTTGCATACTCATTCACGTTACTGGGTCATATTTCTGAGTTAGGCACAATTGAAAAAGGCTTGCTTATTTTGCATGTGCTCGTTATGGCATGGTGGTTTGGGGCGTTATTGCCACTAAAACAGGCTTGCCATCAGCTAAGTTATGCAGAACTTCATTTGCTGATGGAAAGCTTTGGCAAACAAGCAAGTTTTACATTGAGCCTATTGTTGGTAGCAGGCCTCTGGCTCGTGATTCAATTGGTCGGAAGTCTTGATGCACTAATAAGCTCAAGTTACGGACAAACACTGTTGTTTAAATTGGCCCTTGTAGTGTCTATTTTGGCACTTGCTGCTAAACATAAACTAATACTCGTTCCACAACTTAAAAATAGTCAAGGCAGAGAGGCTTTATCTAAATCTATCTCGATAGAAATGGTAGTAGCTTTTGCCATTTTATCTGTAACGGCTGGGCTTACTAGTGTTGTTGGCCCTGCAAATTAAAACCTAAAAGAGAGAATGAAAATGAAAACAATAAATATATTACTCGTTTTATTAATGACGTTTAGTTTCGCAGCAAACGCTCATGGTGATAAGAACAAAGACAAAGGTTTGTTTAAAGGTATAGATACCCCAGCCGCAAAAGTTGTTTTGGCATTTCATCAAGCACTTGAAACTGGCAATCAAAAACAGGCTAGAGCGCAGTTAGCGGATGATGTCACCATTTTCGAGGGAGGCCGCGTTGAAAGGAGCGCTGATGAATATGCTCATCATCATATGTTGTCGGATATGAAGTATTTAGCAGCGATGAAGAGCGGCACACTTGAACATCAAGTGACGATACTTGGAAATACCGCTATCTCTGCGTCGCGCAGTCAAACTACAGGTACTCATAAAGGTGTTGAACGCGATTATCAAGGCATGGAAACGATGGTGCTGGAAAAACAAAATGGTGAATGGAAGATTAAGCACATTCATTGGTCACATTAATTTATTGTTCAAACAACGGAGAGTAAAATGAGAAATAACAATCCATTACATCAAGTTTCTACGCCACGTAGACGCTTTGTACAAGGATTAGCTGCTGGCGGTGTATTAGCTGCTTTTCCAAGTGTTCTTCATGCAGCTTCATCTTTGCTTGCTGGAACTTCAACAGGTACTGCGCCCGAACTAAGTGGGGAAGTCATAGATCTGGTGATAGATGAGTCACCAGTAAACTTCACAGGTGTTGTAAGAATGGCTACAACAATCAATGGCTCAATACCAGCTCCTACCTTGCGCCTCAGAGAAGGTGATGACGTTACTATCAGGGTAACGAATAAATTATCAGTGCCGAGTTCAATTCATTGGCATGGGATCATTCTTCCGTATCAAATGGATGGCGTACCGGGTATTAGCTTTAAAGGTATAATGCCGGGTGAAACCTTTGTTTATAAATTTAAGCTGCAACAAAGCGGCACATATTGGTATCACTCACACAGTGGTTTTCAAGAAATGACAGGTATGTACGGCGCATTAATTATTGAGCCAAGAGAAAAGGATATTATTAGTGCTGACAATGAGCATGTCATCCAATTGTCTGATTGGACTGATGATGACCCAATGGATTTGTTTCGCAAGTTAAAAGTACAGAGCGATGTATTTAACTTTAATCAACCTACTGTTCCAGAGTTTTTTGATGACATTTCAAATAGCAGCGTTTCAAATGCGCTACAACGCCGGGAAATGTGGAATAAAATGAGAATGAACCCTACAGATCTTGCAGACTTATCAGCATCTGCAATGACTTTTTTAATGAATGGTTGTGCGCCTTTGACAAATTGGCGTGGAATGTTTAAAGCTGGCGAAAAGGTTAGGCTTAGATTTATTAACGGTTCTAGCAATACGTTTTTTGATGTAAGAATACCTGAGCTGAAGTTAACAGTTGTACAAGCTGATGGACAAAATGTTGAACCTGTGACAGTAGATGAATTTAGATTTGGTCCCGGTGAAACTTATGATGTACTTGTCGAGCCAAAAAATGACGCATATACGATTTTTGCACAAAGCATGGATCGCTCAGGTTATGCTAAAGGTACTTTATCAATGGCACCTAACGTTGATGCACCAGTACCTTCTTTAGACCCCGTTGAGTGGTTAACGATGACAGATATGATGGGCAATATGACCCATGATAGTGTGCATTCTACAATGGCTGATACGGCAGGTATGTCGGGCATGAATTCTAATAAAATGGATCATAGTGCAATGGGTCATGGAGCGATGGCAATGGATCATAGTAAACATGGAATGACTAAAAACCCATTAGCTGTTGCTAGCACTAAAGTGCGTCATGCAAAAACAGAGTATGGAGCTTCTGTTGATATGCGTGTTGATATGCCTAGAACAAACCTTGATGATCCCGGTATAGGTTTACGTAAAAATGGACGCCGTGTTTTAACACTTGCAGATTTACATTCTCTTGAGGGAATTACAAGCCAGCAAGAGCCTGAGGCTGAAATTGAATTACATTTAACTGGAAACATGGAGCGTTATAGCTGGTCATTTGATGGCTTGGAATTTGGAAAAAGCACGCCAGTTCACATGAAGCATAATCAACGTTTAAGAGTTATTTTACAAAACGATACAATGATGACACATCCAATGCACCTGCATGGTATGTGGAGCGATTTGGAGAATGAAAAAGGTGATGTACAGGTTCGTCGCCATACTATCCCTGTACAACCAGCGCAAAGAATTAGTTTTTTAACAACACCTCATGACGTAGGTCGCTGGGCATGGCATTGCCATTTATTATTCCACATGGATGCAGGTATGTTTAGAGAGGTAGTTGTATCATGAGAAAATTAATACTAACCAATACGTTAAAACTATTATTAATAGGTTTGCCCCTTATAAGTGTATCTGTATCTGCAAAAGATGAGATGACTGAGATGGGTGATTCTAAAATGCAAGCACAAGGTGGAGATGCACCTAAAGATGCTAGAGACCCTCATGCTTATGCCGCAGGTACAACATTGACTGAAGGTCCTTATGCACTCAATAGCGACAAACGACTGACTTTGGCAGATGAGCATTCATTTTACGCGCTACTAGGGGATCGTCTTGAATATAATGAGCAAACAAACGCAGGTGTTTTTGACTTTCAGGCATGGTATGGCACTACTTTTGATAGATTAGTCATCAAAACTGAGGGAGATTTTAGCGAAGGTAATTTAGAGGAGAACCAAACAGATTTTCTATGGGGCCACGCAATATCTGCTTATTGGGATACACAAGTCGGTATTCGACTTGATTACAATAACGAAGGTGAAAACCGCAAATGGCTAGCTTTTGGTTTACAAGGTCTAGCCCCCTACTGGTTTGAAATTGATATGACTGCGTATTTAGGAGAGCAAGGTAATAGTGCATTTTCGATCGAAGCTGAGTATGAGCTATTACTTACTCAAAAGTTAATTGTTCAACCACGAGCAGAGTTGACGCTTTACGGTAAGGATGACGTCCAAAATAACCTTGGTAGTGGCTTATCTAGCAGTGCTATTGGTTTTCGGGTTCGTTATGAGTTTACCCGCCAGTTTGCTCCCTATGTTGGCGTTGAGTGGACAAATAAATTTGGTAATACAGCCGAATTTGCGAAGTTAAATGGGCAAAGTACTCGTGATACTGCTTTTGTTGCAGGTATCAAGTTCTGGCTCTGATGTGAAGAAATACTATATTGACTTGATGAGAGCTACCGCAACTATATTGATG
The DNA here is from genome assembly GCF_001401795.1 of Pseudoalteromonas sp. P1-26. NCBI lineage: Bacteria > Pseudomonadati > Pseudomonadota > Gammaproteobacteria > Alteromonadales > Pseudoalteromonadaceae > Pseudoalteromonas > Pseudoalteromonas sp. P1-26. Next base: position 24,775 of record NZ_LKDX01000038.1, read on the forward strand.
GTAGCTTTTGTTTTTTGGGATTTAAACCATTTTAGTTATGTTAGGAAAGGCCTAGCTAATAGTTTTTTTGGAAAGAACTAAGAGCAGTAATAGTAAGCTACTTCTTGTTTTCAGTCTGTGCCAGTCTGGTGTATACCTATCAAGGTGGAATATCAGCTAAGAAGTAAAGTTGGCGAATGGTAAAGGTTAAAGAGTCAAGCCAAAAAACATCGCCATTGAAAGACGTACAATAGACTATTTTATCACTTTTGATGAACGGGAATTGGGTGTGCTCGGGATAGAACCGATTGTTGCAAAGTACTGTGCTTAAAGCTGAACAATTGGAAAAATGATCCCTTACTCAATACCTAGTTATGAGCGTAGGGTTTTTATTTTTTTATGGTGCTCATGCTTGGCTTCAATCTCATGAGTATAAATCAGACACCCCTTTTATACTTGTTAAGTTTAAGCTGTTTAAAAAAGTAAAAAGTTTAGGTTTTAGTTCAAAGGTTGATCAAGATCATAAAATTATTTTTATAAAGTGGCTAATATTGTAGGAGCTAAAGAAGGAATGATAATGTTTGGACTTTTCAGGTGGTTTAAAATAGTGATAATAACTGTGTTGCTTACGCAGCATAGTTTTGCTACAGCTAAGCCAATGAATTGTGAAGAACATCAAAATGGATCTTCCGACACGCATATTATGCAACGAAGCAAAAATATTCACCATCAATCAATGAATGACAATAGTCACTATCACACTGTAAACTCGCAAGACTCTAAACACCGTCATGGTGATGAAGTCTGTGAAAAATGTAAAGCTAGTGATTGTGTTTGTTGTGAGGGGGGATTTTGTTCAAGCTTTCATTTAAATCCCTATCTTGTGCAAGCGCAAGAGGAAGGTATTTGCAATATTTACTCTGAGCTATTTCTACAGCGTACACCTCTACCAAAATCTGGTATCCATCTCTTACTTTATCGTCCACCAATTATTGGCTAATCACGGGATCAGTGCGTCTTTTTTTCGCCACTCCCATCAAAAATAGAATGACTTATTCATTGATTTAAATAATCAATTGTTTTGAACGATTAGTACGATATTTTGAAGGCACTATGAAAATTCTCAAACTATTGCCATTTACAGTACTTAATGCTGTCGATTTTGGCCGAGATTTCTCTTTTACCAAAAAATTATTTTTTAGCTTATTCACTAGAATTAGTACTTGACCTGTGTCTTAGACACAGGTCTAAGCTGTAGGTGAGAGTACAAACTTAGGTGAAAAACTAAGGAGTAAATATGAAAGTAGCAGAACTGTCAAAAAGCCTTGGAACGACTGCTGATACGGTGCGCTATTACACGCGATTGGGACTGTTAAAACCTGCTAAGTCAGTGAACGGCTACAAGTCATACTCGAATAAAGAAGTATCGAGACTTAAGTTCATTTTAAGTGCCAGAAATCTTGGTTTTTCCGTTGCTGATATCAAGCAAATTCTTAATGAATCTGAAGATGGTACAAGTGCGTGCCCATTAGTCAGAAGCCTCATCAAAGAGCGGCTTGAAGAAACAGAAAAACAGTTTCAAGCAATGTTGGCACTTCGAGGGAAAATGTCTTCAGCGCTTTCTCAATGGGAAGAAATGGAAGACAAAGCGCCGACTGCAAACATGGTTTGTCATCTCATCGAAAACTTTGAACAAATTAAAAAGGCATAGGAGGAAAAATGGTAACTACTAATACAAATATAGAAACCGAATCAGGCTGTTGCTGTCAGGCAAAAACTCAATCCTCTTCGTGTAAAAGTAAGGAGAATACGTTGGAAAAAACATCACAAAGCCAACAGCTCATCATTGAAGGCGCTGGGTGTGCTAGCTGTGTAGGCAAAATTGAAGGGGCGTTAAAGGCAACTCATGGAGTCGTCAGTGCAGAAATGAATTTTGCTGATAGGACTGTAACAGTTTCTGGGACAGCTAAGACAGAAGAATTGATCAAAGCTGTTGAGTCAGTGGGGTATAACGCGAAGCCAATTGATGATAGCTCAGCAACAGATGCGCTTGACGAGAAAGAGGCGGCGGATTGGGCATATTACAAAAAGCTAATGCGCGATACGTTTATTGCCCTTTCACTCGGCGTTCCTTTGATGATCTACAGCATTGTAGTTGGAGAAATGACAGTTGAAACAAACCTTGAACGCATGTCTTGGCTGGTTGTCGGTATTTTAACTTTTGGTGTTATGTATTTTTCAGGTAAGCATTTTTATGTTGGCGCTTGGAAAAGCTTTAAAAACCACTCCGCTAATATGGACACACTAATAGCTTTGGGAACAGGTACAGCTTGGGTGTACTCAATGGTTGTTGTGTTTGCACCTGACGCCGTTCCATTGATGGCTCGGCATGTTTATTTTGAAGCGACCGCCATGATCATTGGCTTGATTGATTTAGGTTTAGCATTAGAAATAAAAGCCAGAGGTAAAACCTCTGAGGCCATTAAACGTCTTATCGGCTTGCAGGCCAAAACGGCAACCGTGGTTCGTGATAGCAAAGAAGTTCAGATTGGTATTGAGCAGGTTTTACTTAACGATATTGTGAAGGTAAAACCGGGTGAAAAAATTCCCGTCGATGGTGTGGTATTGGAAGGACACACGTCAATTGACGAGTCCATGCTGACAGGTGAACCGATGCCCGTTGAAAAAGCCGAGGAAGATGAGGTTGTCGCTGGCACGTTGAACAAATCAGGCATGATTTTATTCAGAGCCACACGTGTTGGTAAAGATACGGCGCTTGCACAGATCATCAATATGGTGAAACGAGCGCAAAATTCAAAACCGCCGATTGGCCGCTTGGCCGATGTTATTTCCGCCTATTTCGTTCCTGTAGTCATGATCATCTCGGTGTTAAGTGCGTTAGCATGGCTTAACTTTGGCCCTGAGCCAGCAATTGCTTTTGCTATCGTATCAGCAACTACTGTGCTTATTATTGCCTGCCCGTGTGCTTTAGGCTTGGCAACACCCATGTCTGTCATGGTCGGAGTAGGAAAAGCAGCAGAAGCCGGAGTACTTATTCGCAACGGTGAGGCACTGCAAACCGCCTCTAAAATCACTGCCATGATTTTAGATAAAACGGGCACTATTACTGAAGGGGCACCTAAGGTAACCGATATTGTTTTAGCAAAAGCTACTGACGAAAAAGACGTACTACAGCTTGCAGCAAGTTTAGAAAGCGGCTCAGAGCACCCTTTAGCGCAAGCGATTGTTGAAAGTGCTTTAGATAAGGATATTGAGTTACTAAAAATTGAATCGTTTAATGCTATTACGGGTTTTGGTGTAGAAGCAAACTGTAACAATAAAGTCCTGCTTTTTGGTAACGATAAACTAATGAAGTTAAAAGGCATAGACCTCACAGGCTTTGTTGGAAAAGCCCAGTCTTTAGCCAAAGAAGCCAAAACACCTATGTACTTTGCTGTAGATGGTGAACTTGCCGCAATCATTGCTGTCGCAGATCCCATTAAGTCAGACTCAATCTCTGCTATCAAACGGCTTCAGGCTAATGGTATACGCGTCATCATGTTAACAGGTGATAACAAGGAAACCGCTGCCGCTGTTGCCAAAAAAGCAGGTATTAGCGAATTTCTTGCTGAGGTGCTGCCAGAAGATAAAGCCAACAAGGTGAAAGAGCTACAAGGCAGTGGCGAAATTGTTGGTATGACAGGAGATGGCATCAACGATGCTCCTGCGCTAGCGTTAGCCGATGTTGGCTTCGCCATAGGCACAGGGACTGATGTAGCTATCGAAAGTGCTGACATTACCCTAATGCGTGGTTCACTTCATGGCCTTGCCGATGCCATAGCGGTAAGCAAAGCTACTTTACGAAATATCAAACAAAACTTGTTTGGCGCGTTTGTCTATAACGTAGCCGGGATTCCTTTTGCTGCGGGGGTTCTATACCCCTTCTTTGGCATTCTGCTTAGCCCTGTAATTGCAGGTGCTGCAATGGCGTTTTCGTCATTGACTGTAGTGTCAAATGCAAATCGACTTCGCTTTTTTAAAGCAAAAGAGCATTAAGGAGAATCACAATGATGGTTATTAACTTATTAGGCTTAATGTTAATCGCGCTGATTGTTTGGTGGTTTTGGCTATATAAACCCAATAAAACAATCGTTCAAGGTAATGAAGTACTCATTGAAGTGAGGGATGGCGTGTATTCCCCATCCTCAATTCAGGTGTCTGCTAGCCAGCCTGTCACTCTGAAGTTTATGCGCAAAGATCAATCCCCCTGCGCTGAAACAATGCTTATTCCTTCATTGGATATAAGCGAACAGCTTAAATTAAATGAAATTACTCAAATTACCCTATTGAACTTATCACCGGGAGAGCATGAGTTTCACTGTCAGATGCAAATGTATCGCGGTGTCTTAAAAGTCGTTTAGGAGGGCAATATGAAAAATCAACACCCTAATTTTTGGTCAACACCTACAGGCTGGGCTGCACTGGCACTTATTGCCGCAGTGACCTACTTCTTAGTGCTTGAGCATGGTCAACATACGCTGCAATTTCTTCCCTACTTGATTTTATTGCTATGCCCCTTGATGCACGTATTTATGCATGGCAATCATGGTAAACATGGTCACGATCATTCACATGCGCCTGATGAAAAAAAGGAAGAGAGCTTTCAAGAACTCACGGATAAAAATGCAGCCTATCGCGATGGCTACATACAAGGGTTAGAAAAGGCACGTAAGGAATCACATAAAAAGGAGAGCAGTGATGAATGAAACATATGATTATGGCTTATGGTCAATGGTGATACTGAACTCAGCAATTTTTATCTTTTTTGCCTTTAGTTTTGTCAAACCAAAAACATCAACTGATTGGAGAAGTCTAAGCGCGTTCTCTGCCTTTATTGTTGCCCTATTTACTGAAATGTATGGCTTTCCTTTAACTATCTATTTTCTGTCGGGGTGGCTGACGGAGACCTATCCAGAAGTAAATTTCTTTGCGCATGAAAATGGGCATTTATTACATACTTTCTTTGGATTTCAAGGTGATGCCCATTGGGACCCATTTCATATAGTGAGTATGGTGTTTATTGTTGCAGGTTTCTTTATGTTGTCTTCAGCATGGAATGTATTGCATCACGCGCAAAAACATCATCAATTGGCTACAACTGGATGGTATGCAAGGTGTCGCCACCCACAGTATGTAGCTTTCATTCTAATCATGTTCGGCTTTTTATTGCAGTGGCCGACAATCCCAACACTTGCGATGTTTCCGATCTTAGTCGTTGTTTACGTCAAGCTAGCGAAACGCGAAGAAGCACAGGCGATTGCTGAATTTGGTTCGGAGTACCACAGGTATATGGAATCGACACCAAGTTGGATCCCAAGTTTTAATAAAAGTGTAGAAGGTAAAAATCATGAAAACGTTAACTAAATCAATTTTATTTATTGGTTCACTACTGATAACCACTAGCTCATTTGCCCAAAACAATGAGCATAAACATGAAGGTGCGAACAAAGCTGGTATGCATCAAGGCATGACAATACCACATGAGAACATGGGAGAAATGCATAAAAAGATGATGGAAATGAAAAAGGAAGTCCATGCCATTAAAACTGAAAAAGATCCTGACAGGCAACAGCAGATGATGGTTGAACATCACCGTTCAATGATGAAGATGATGCAATCCATGCACAAAAACATGGAAGAAATGCCAATGCATCAACAAATCAAGATGACTGAACATCATTTAGAAATGATGGAGAACATGATGCCGCAGATGAACCGGAAAATGGAAGAAATGAAAGATAGCAATCAACAGCATTCACACAAACATTAGGAGAAAAATTATGAGCGATTTAGATCATAGAGTTGGCGTTAGAGAGCAAAATTTAGTTGTTCGAAATCTAAAGCTTAGCAATGTCACAGAAGAAAGCTGTGACGAGTTAGTAAAAGAAATAGATCAGCTTTTTGGTATAGATGAAGTTAGTTACAACATCAAAGAAGGTGAAATACACCTTGCCTATGATGCCGCAAACGTAAGCCTTGATGGGATTGAGGAGGTAATCCGTAAGTATGGCGCAGATGTTCATGATGATTGGTGGACACATACTAAAGAAAGTTACTATAAATTTGTTGATCAGAACATCAAAGATAACTCTGTTCATAAGCCTTGGAGTTGTCATCAAGCACCTTCGGGGGCTGGCCGGAAAAACAAATGAATTCATAAAAAAGTGTATAGATAATTAGTTAGTCAAATGAGGTAACAGTGATGAAAACACCCTATATAAAAGCTCTTTTATTGCTTACATTCGGTTTATATTTAGTGGGTTGTTCCAATACCACTTTTTATCATAAATACATGATGAGGGGTCAGGTAGTAGAAAGTTCTGATAATCGAACTCTAATCTGTATTGGTGCTAAGCATGGTGCAGAGGTTGGGCAAAAATACAGTGTTATTAGATTCCATGAAAGAATAGTATTGAGTGAAGGTGAAGATCCCTACACTATCGAAAAGGTAGGAACGGTACAAATTACTAAAATTGTGAATGATCATTTCGCAACTGTAAAGCTAGTGTCTGGTGACATTGCAGCGAAAGATATGGTGGAACTTGAAAACTAATAAAGTGGTGGCGAAAGCCACCACAAGAGCATAACAATAAAACTTAATGAAAAAACTTTAGTGTTATTTTGTACAACCTCTGAGATTGTTTGCTCAGTTCTGGTTATCTTGATGCCAGTACGACAGAAAAAATGTTACATATGGATTAGAAAGGTGTGGGCAGGCATCCTAGGTCTAATCTTAACAGTTAAGGGGCCGCCGAATAGAGCTATACCTTTACATCAGCAGCATAATCAATGCTCCCGCGATCATAAATAAGTTTTCAGATAGCGATACAAATCCAAGTGGCACACTGCTATCGCCGCCTACACAGGCACACTTTAACTGGCGTTTGTCAATGTAAACGGCTTTGAAAACTGAAATTGCTCCAACTGTGCCGATAAACAATGAAAATGGTGCCACTGCGAGAGGCTGTAGTTGGGCAACCATACCAATACCTGCATATGCTTCAATGAAGGGATAAATATAACCATATCTTATCCATCTCATCGTTAGTAAATCATAAGTAATAAACGAATTTGTGAAACTGTATAGGTCTTTCAGTTTTTGCACCGCTAAGAGCGTCATTGAAAAAGCTATAAATAGCATCAGTGTTCTGATGGAGATAAATGAGTCGGAAACAAAATGTTGAAATGCGACAGCAAGAAGGAGACTGTAACTAATTTTGTGTAATTGCCTATCTCAAATTACCCTTTGGATGGGTTAAGGATAGGCAGATGAACATGAATAAGAAAGAACTTGAAGCTTTCGCAAGAGAAGCCGCCAAAGGGATTAAATCCTCTTAGGACCTAAACGAATTTAGCCAGATGCTCAAGAAAATCACCGTTGAAGCGGCACTAAATGCAGAGATGGATGAGCATCTAGGTTATGAGAAGCACCATAAATCAACTTCTACAAACAGTCGCAACGGTAAAAGTACTAAACGAGTTAAAACTGAAGATGGTGAATTTGAACTCGACACTCCTCGTGACCGTGAAGGCTCCTTTGAGCCAAAGTTGGTCAAAAAGAACCAAACCCGCTTTACGTCCATGGACGATAAAATCCTCTGGCTTTACGCGCAGTGTATGAGTACCCGTGAAATCGTCAGTGCATTGGATAAATGGTATGGTGCTGAGATATCGCCTACGTTGGTGTCTCGTGTCACGAACGCGGTTATTGAGCAGGTAATTGAATGGCAATCTCGCCCTTTAGACGCTGTTTACCCTATTGTTTACCTAGACTGTATCGTCGTTAAAGTTCGCCAAGATAAACGGGTTATCAACAAGTCCATTTTTCTTGCATTAGGAATAAATACCGAAGGCCATAAAGAGTTGATGGGAATGTGGATTGCCGAGAATGAAGGTGCCAAATTCTGGTTAAATGTGCTGACCGAACTTCAACAGCGTGGTGTAGAAGACATCCTCATAGCGTGTGTTGATGGCCTAAAAGGCTTTTCAACACATTATTCCCTCAAACCAACATTCAACTGTGTATTGTGCATATGGTGCGAAATTCATTGAAGCATGTTTCATGGAAAGACTACAAGGCCGTTACAGCAGACCTCAAGCGCGTTTACCGCTTAGCCACAGAAGATGAAGCCTTACTTGAATTAGAGCGCTTTGGTGATGCCTGGGATAGCCAGTATCCGCAGACTACAAAATCATGGCGCAATCATTGGCAAAATCTAAATACGCTTTTTAATTATCCTGAGGATATTCTAAAGGCAATCTACACAACCAATGCGATAGAGTCGCTTAACAGTGTGATTAGGAAAGCGATTAAGAAGCGAAAAGTCTTCCCGAGTGATGACTTAGCAAGAAAGATGGTTTACCTTGCAATTCAAGATGCCAGTAAAAAATGGACAATGCCCATTCAAAACTGGCGTCAGGCGATGAGTCGATTTATCCTCGAATTCGAGGAACCCCTCGAAAGACATATAAACTAAGTGGCAGCTACACAGAATCTGTTACGGGGTCAAGACATTGGCGAAATTTGCCTTAGTTAACAATCTAATTAAATAATTCAAAGCTCAACTTCATTATGCTCAACTCTCTAAAATTGATTAGATATTAAAACTTTACCAAACAAGTGCATTAAGACAGGAAATGTCTAAGTTAAAAAAAAGGTAGCCTCAACCAAAGGCTACCTTTTTTTATACTAGAGTTCTTTGGAGGAGACTTTAGTATGTTGTTAATGTACCACAAATATTCTCTTAACCCCCCAAAAAAAGTTCAATACGAAAGAAAATCTCAGAATTACTCAAAAATCCCACTGTAGAATTTATTTACGTTCTCACAAAAACAGTTAGCTATGAATAGCATAAAGTTAAAAAGCACAATCATAGTCTGCCTTACACTACTAGGCTTATATGGGTTAGCGGAATTATTTTTTGCTCGCTTCACATTTTCTTTTCCTACCTTTCAAGAGCAGTGTTTGTATGCTCGCATGTTCATAGTCGACAAGCGTGATAAGGATATTAAAAGGGGTGATTTAGTTGCATTCAAATTTAACAAGGAAGATAAAAATTTTGATAAAGGGCTGAGCTTCATAAAAATTGCAGCCGGTGTTCCAGGAGATGAAATCAAATACTCGCCAAATGAAATGTATGTAAATCGAGTCGAATCTGAAATTGCTGGAATGACGCATGCCATTAATTTCTTACAGTTAAACCCAAAAGAGTATGAGCGACAAATCACCTTGAATGAAAATGAATTCTTTATGGTTGGTGAGACTATTTATAGCTATGACAGCAGGTTTTGGGGGCCAATAAATGAAGAGGACATTTTGGGAAAAGCATATGCAATTTTTTAAGTCGATAGTCTTTCTTTGTGCGTTTTCAGTTTCGGTAAGTGCCAATCAAAAAAACGAATATGATGTTTCTAGTTTTCAAGACGCTGCGAATAAGGCTGTCGAGAAAGCCAAAGAAAATGGGTGGTTAAAAGATATAGATAAGCCAACAATTCAAGAGAAAGATATAGCTTTAGCCAAGTCAATTGCAGATCAGGCTGTTGTTATTTCCAGTGAAACAATGAAGAGAGCGCTTCCACAACAACAAAATAAGATTGATTTATTAGAAGGTACAGATGGCGCTATTTTCGTAAGTTTCTCAATGCCCAGAAGAGCACTTATTGATGCCTTCCAAGTGGCCAAAGAGCATAACTTAACAATTTTATTTAGAGGGCTAGAAAAAGGGGCTACACACATATCATCGACGATGAAGCTTATTCAGAAATTAAGTGCCATATCAAAAGTAGAGCCAAATGTAGGAATAAACCCACTAAGATTTAAAGAGTTTAATGTAACCGGTGTACCAACTATCGTCATAAGAAATGGTAATAAGCATCTTATTGCTCAGGGCACATTGAATGCGCAATATGCAAAAGAGCAGTTTGATCAAAAACAAGGCGATTTCAAGTTTGAACCATTAGGTCAATTATTCAATATTGACGAACCTGACATCATAGAGCAAATGAAAGCTGTAGCAGGCAAGATTGATTGGGCTGAGAAGCAACGTTTAGCAAAAGAAAGGTTCTGGAAGAAATATAAAACTTACCCTCTCCCCACGTCAGATGAATCTAAGCAGTGGCTAATAGATACGACTGTTCGCGTAACTCAAGATATCAAAAATGGCCGTGGAGAAATATTGGCTCGAGCTGGCGACATAACAAACCCTTTAAAACAATACCCTATGCATTTAACCATTTTTGTAATTGATCCCTATGTGAAGTCACAGGTTGATTGGGTTAAGGAAGAATTAAAATCGATATCAGGACAGTTTCAGATTCATCTAACCCATATGGATAAAGACAAAGGGTGGGATGACCTTAGTAAGTTTCGAAATGAGTTTGGGGCACCAGTTTTCATTTTGCCTAAACAAGTTATTGAGAAATTTAAAGTGGAAGCTACACCAAGCAAAATCGAAACACAAAGCAATGGCTATTTACTGGTACGTCAATTCGATTGGAGTGAAAAATGAAATTAATTTTAGTTGGGTTAGGCGTTTTGGGTGGGATCTATTTAAGTTACGAGTACCCCACTGTAGCAAAGCAAATTTGGGATACCGCTTGGCATTACTTTCTAATCGCATTTAATTGGTTAGAGTCAAAAGTGGGCCAATTGTAATGCGCTTTACATTGATTTCCCTTATTTTCTTAGTTGCTTTATTTTCAACGCAAACAAAAGCTGAAGGTAACGCATGCAATAACGCGAATGTATTTAGCAACATAATAAATGAAGTTTGTTGGTCGTGCTTCTTGCCAGTACGATTGATGGGAGTAGGTCCAAAACCAAATGGGGCTGCACCTGACCAATCGATTTGTGCTTGTAATGATGCTCTTGGAATCCCGGAGTTTGGCTATCAACTGGGGTTTTGGCAGCCGTCTAGATTAGTCGAACATGTGAGAGTTCCATGGTGTGCACCCGCATTAGGGGGAGTTAGGCTTCAGGATGATCTATTTTCATTGTCGACTGGAGTGGATGTTAAAAGTTCCGGTGGTGCAGACTTGGCAACGTACCAATACCATTACTATTCATACCCATTATTTGCGATGTTGGAAATTTTGTATTTGCCTAAATGTGGTGGTGAATATACAGATTTTGATTTGATGTACCTTAGCGAGATTGATCCAACTTGGAACAATGATTTGCTCTCAATTTTACTATCCCCAGAAGCATTTATATTTGCAAATCCAATTGCAAAAGCGTGGTGTACTGCGGATTGTGCCGCAATTACAGCAGGAGATGTTCAAGAATCTACATATGGTTGTGCTGGCTGCGACGGAAGTCTCTATCCATTTACTGGAAATGTTTATCATGGTGAGTCTGGGCCGCGTGTAACTTCTCTTTTGACACAACGTGTACTTGCGAGTTTGCACCGAAAGGGGTTGGCTAGAAAAACAATCGGAGAGGATGCAATGTGTAAACCCGAGTTTTGGCCAATGATCCCCAAATCCCAGTATAAGCTTTCGATGCTTCATCCCGTAGCTGAAGCTGATATAAACTCCCCCAATGGTAAGTGCTGTCACCCATTGGGGGAGTCTGAACATAAATGGTCTACAGCGGCAGGTGGTAGAACCATCCCAGGTCTTGAAGACTACCTATATTTACTGTGGCGGTTTAATGACTGTTGCGTAATTAGTTCTGGTATTAATGTGCCTTCAAAATAGTGAGTAATTGTACTTTCTGTTCCAAAACTGGAATGGTTTCTGAGAAGAATGGAATAGAAAGTCTTTTATGACAAGGCTTTTAGCGCGGAGGGGAATATCGATATTTTTGATTTTCTGATAAGTGTTATTCAGCCATAAATGCTCTTTGAACAAGATATTACTCCACGTATTGTCAGTTATGAATAAAAAAACACTATATACGCGACTTTCCTTCTTCATAGTATAAAAATGAATCAATTAGTGACATTGCGCATTAGGGGGGGGTTGCAATAAGATCTGTAAGTAGATGGAAATATTGCGTAAATGTAAAAACTAGTGCTATTCTAGTTTCGCTATTCAAGGAAAGAGTTTGTCCTCGTGTTGTCATTCCAAACCCTCGCAATGTTGTTCCTACTGGCTATTTCTAACTTAAGTATTTGGCTTGCAGATGGTTTCATTACATTTATTGCATTTACCGATAATGTCGGAAGTATGACTTTTTCACAGCTACTCAATGCAATGACAGAGCTTAATTTGTTTGTGATTTTAGCATTACCTGAATACTGGCATGCGAATTCCCATCATTCATTTTTGGAAGCTCCAGCATTTTGGTTTGAGCCTGCAACAAGTATTGCTGCGTTCATCACGTTTGGCTTGTTATTGCTATTTTCAAGTATTGTTCATTCGTTAATAGGTTACACAATTGCAGCTATCATGCTTGTACTTGGGATTGGCTATATGTTAGTCAGCTGGGGTATTTTAGTGGATGTAACAGAGCCACAGCAGGTTGGCTCATTTTTAAGCATCGGTGTACAGGGCTTGTTAGTTCATTCGATATTTTGTTTTGGATCTTTGCTATTTATAATAATAAAAAATGCGTACTACAAAATATACTCTATTAATAATATTAAGCTTGCTCAGTCATTTTTGCATTGCAGGTGATGTAAGTTGGCAAAAACAAGCAATAGAGCAAACAAGGCTCAATGTTGTTTTTTTGTTAATATTGCTATTTTTGCCGTTGTACAGGAATTAACATTATGGCAATTAGTAAAAAATAACGAGCCAATCAACATCATTATTAACAAAGTGAGTTAGACACCTTAACACAATTATTGAATCGTCATGGTTTCCATCAAAGTGTTAACAAGCTTGATGATAAATCTGGGTTTTTATTAATCGCAGATATAAATAACTTTAAATCTATTAATGATCGTTTTGGGCATAATATTGGTGATAAGGTTTTGCATCGCGTAGCACAAACATTAAAAGAACAAGTTCGTGGTAGTGATATTGTAGCTCGTTATGTGGGGGAGAAATTTGTGATATTTTTCCCTTCACAAGATAGTGACCAACTAAAGTTGATCTCCCACAGATTAATTTGTTCTGTAAGCGCACTCGATTTTTCAGATTTAAACGAAAATCTAACGCAAGTTACTATAAGTGTAGGCCTTGATAAAGGTAGTGTTGAGGCTAATCATTTTGAGCTGTTGTATGAAAAAGCAGATACACTCTTGTACAAAGCTAAAAGCTCAGGTAAAAATCAATTTATTATGGGGCACCTTGAACGTGTGACTGTTTAAATTAGCTTAGATCAATATTCACATGTCTAGCTTAAGCAAAAGTTAAACTACCACACTATTTTTGCCATTTTGCTTGGCTTTGTATAAGTTCAGATCAACACGTTTTGCTGCCTGTTCAGCAGTCTCATGCGGGGTTATTTCAATAACACCAATGCTTACGGTTGAATTAATACCCAAAGAAGTATGTTGTTTTTCTGCTATTGAATGCCTAATTCGCCCCGCAATGTCTTTTGCATTTTCGAGAGTTTGGTTTTCAAGCACAATCAAAAACTCTTCACCACCGACTCGTCCCACCATACCTGAACAGCGAACTGTGCTTACAATGGTATTTACGACAGAAATGATAAGCTCATCGCCAATATCATGGCCGTATTGATCATTTACAGCTTTAAAATGGTCAATATCAATAGAAATCAGTGAACTTACTTGCTTATTGTGTAAGTTTTTTTGCATGACACTTCGCTTCAAATTAATGATAGCTCTGCGATTTGCTATGCCTGTAAGTTCGTCTTTTAAGGCGAGTACTTCAAAATACTTTTTTTGGCGGACTTGTTTAAAGCTGTAAATGGCAAATAGGATTAAACATACGCTGGCAATAATGAGTGTTAAGCGCTGCCAAAAGGCTTTATCTTCAGCCACTGTTAGTAACTCTTTTTGCAGAGCTGAAGCTTGTTCTAGACGAGTTATTTCACGCTTCTGTTGTTCAAAGTTAAAGTTTAGACGTGCTGATATAAGGGCGTTATTGGCTATGTCTGTTTGCTTTTGTTTTATTATTATTATTAGTTGTTGTTGAGCATTTATGTGTAATAAGGAATCATTTGTAGCTTCAGCAATTAATGAGGCAAAGCTTAAATACCTTTCTTTAAAACTGACCGGCCATGAGTTTTGCTTAGTTTGTAACTTGTTAAATAAAGTGAGAGCTGCGTTTAGATTATTGCTTTTTAAGTGCCATTGGGCTTGTGTCATAGTTAGTAGTGTTGTGATCCAGCTATCATCTATCTTAAGTTTATCAACAGCGGTTAAATATGACTTTGCAGCATTGAGCTGGTTTAGTTCGGTGTACAACTCAGCTAATTTTATCAATACATAAGCATAACCGTTATCGCTTTCGTAAGACCTTACATCTTTTTTGATTGACTGATACAACTCTATAGCTTTAGGGAGATTTCCGCTTTTTTCATGGGCAAAAGCGATCTGATCGATTACTTTGTAATGTTCTTGTTTATTAAATTTGGCTAATTCGGTTGCAGAGCGTTGCAGTTGTTCAATTGCTAGATCAAAGTTGTAAAGAGCAATATGAATATCTGCTATTTCTTTTAGGGCAAGAGCTTGTTCATAGCTATTTCCTGATTTTTCAAATAGCTGATAGGCTTTTTGCGCTGCATGGAATGCATCTTCATAGTTTCCTTGGGCTAAGTAAATACGATTGAGTACTGTACTAGCGTTAGCAATGCCGTTTAGCTCTTCAGGGTTTTGCGTGTTTGCAGAGTTTTGAGTTATAGGGGTTAAAAGTATTGTGGCTAATTGGTAATTGCCTTGGTTGTACTCTTGGAAAGCTTCACAGACTGTGAGGTTTTGTTTTAATATTTCGCTACCTGAGTTATGAATTATTGACTTTGCATTATTTAAAAAGTCATTGTAATGGAGTAGCCCATTAGATGTAGTGACATCAGAAAACCAACACTTAAACGCCATTACTCGCGCATCATCAAGCACATTTTTATATGGCATTCCTTGTTCTAACTTTTCTAAAATAGCTCTCGACTCAGAGAAGGTGGTATAGCCATAAAGAACCTTATCTATTTCATTTTTTACTTCATTGGCGGTTAAATTGGCAGAAAAAAGAACAAAGCATAAAACCCTTAACATTTAAACTGTTACTCCATCAACTACTATTCCGTTACTAAAATTTAGTTATTATTTTTAATTGAGGTTAACATAAAAGTTGTTCAATAATAACAATTACGAGAAGCTTAAAACTCGAAAGGTTTTGGTTTTCTGCTGCCTTTTAGATTCCATCAAAGATTTGCTTAATTTCAGCGACTTTTCGTAATAAAACACAAATTCCAATGTTTTATCAGAAACTTTAATAACTCTCTATCAGAAACTGATACACAATTTTATCGTCTGTAGTATAGCTAAATTCCAGCCTTGGATCAGAAAGAACAATGGTTTTAGCTTAGCTAATTTTTTGGAAGCTGCGCGACCTCTAGATACTCCGGCTGTTGAAAGTGTTGTAAGGGTAGCTCCTTTTATATAAGCTCATATTGCGTTCGTTAGCTTTACATATTTAGGGACTCATTTGGGAAAATTTGTTTTTAGCAAAAAATTACTAGGTAATTGAGCGATACCCCCTAGATTTATCTAATTTTAATATTAAATTAAGCTTATACTTGTTTCGGTTTTTTTACTCCACCTATAAAAAGTTAATATTAAAAACATGGAGTTATTGAAACAACAGTGTGAAGTGAATCACTTATGGGCGCCACCTTAATGTCGAATAAGGGGGGCTCATAAAGTTTCGAAAAATTTTTAAGTATGGAAGTTTGACAATAATAAGCACAGCCTCTATATTTAAAGTGTATTTCATAAATTATTGAGCCAGCAATTTCCTAATTGATTATCAATACCCAAGCATACAAACTCACCTTCATCCCTAAGTTTGTATGCTTTTTTCTTTTGTATCCTAGTTTAGCCAGAATGACGCTGGATTTGCTTTTTGTGCTTCTATACTTTGCTGGTTTGGTATTCTATAACAGAGGTTTAGCTATTAGGTGACATTATGTTCTTGTCGAGCATTTTCTATTGCTAAAGACTCCCTATATTCAGCAGTTTCTGCTGTCAGTTTCCAATGAACATCAGGTAAATCCTGTTGCTCAACTACTTGTCTAACCTCTGCTATAGAGGTTTTGAACATTAGGCTTGCGCAATCTCACCCTTTCAAGGGCGAGTCAAGCAAGAGGTAACTAGTCTTTTTTCTGACTTAAAGCGCGTGAAG